>NZ_CP025118.1:3359583-3665000 GCF_002831665.1 Lacinutrix sp. Bg11-31 | reverse complement strand
TAGCTGAGGAAACCTTAGTCTTTCGGAGTGCGGGTTTCTCGCCCGCATTATCGTTACTTATGCCTACATTTTCTTTTGTAGCTACTCCAGCATGCCTCACAGCACACCTTCAACGCCACTACAATGCTCCCCTACCACTTTTACAAGTCCATAGCTTCGGTAATATGTTTATGCCCGATTATTATCCATGCCGAACCGCTCGACTAGTGAGCTGTTACGCACTCTTTAAATGAATGGCTGCTTCCAAGCCAACATCCTAGCTGTCAAAGCAGTTCAACCTCGTTTATTCAACTTAACATATATTTTGGGACCTTAGCTGATGGTCTGGGTTCTTTCCCTCTCGGACATGGACCTTAGCACCCATGCCCTCACTGCTGATTAACATTTTATAGCATTCGGAGTTTGTCAGGAATTGGTAGGCGGTGAAGCCCCCGCATCCAATCAGTAGCTCTACCTCTATAAAACTATAAATCAACGCTGCACCTAAATGCATTTCGGGGAGTACGAGCTATTTCCGAGTTTGATTGGCCTTTCACCCCTACCCACAGGTCATCCGAACACTTTTCAACGTATATCGGTTCGGGCCTCCACTGTATGTTACTACAGCTTCACCCTGCCCATGGGTAGATCACACGGTTTCGCGTCTACCACTACTAACTAAAGCGCCCTATTCAGACTCGCTTTCGCTACGGATCCGTGACTTAATCACTTAACCTTGCTAGCAACGGTAACTCGTAGGCTCATTATGCAAAAGGCACGCCGTCACCCCAAAGGGCTCCGACCGCTTGTAAGCGTATGGTTTCAGGATCTATTTCACTCCCTTATTCAGGGTTCTTTTCACCTTTCCCTCACGGTACTAGTTCACTATCGGTCTCTCAGGAGTATTTAGCCTTATCGGATGGTCCCGACTGATTCATACAGGATTACTCGTGTCCCGCACTACTCAGGATACTGCTATCTTACTGCTCTTTACTTATACGGGACTATCACCCTCTATGGTTAGTTTTTCCAAACTATTCTAATTCATTACAGCTCAAATATCGCAGTCCTACAACCCCAGTAATGCCTTAACATTACTGGTTTGGGCTAATCCGCGTTCGCTCGCCACTACTAACGGAATCACTATTGTTTTCTTCTCCTCCGGGTACTTAGATGTTTCAGTTCTCCGGGTTTGCTCACCTTACGGTGTAACATGTCTTCAACATGCTGGGTTGCCCCATTCGGATATCTACGGATCAATTTGTATGTGCCAATCCCCGTAGCTTTTCGCAGCTTATCACGTCCTTCATCGCCTCTGAGAGCCAAGGCATTCCCCATACGCTCTTATTTAGCTTATTGTACTATTTGCTTTTTTAATGAGTTACATTACTAATAGTCGCTCGTGGCTAACTATTAGTATTTAATATTATTGTCATTGAGACGAATCTCAAATCTTTAATTTCATGTATCTTTTTTCAATATGTCAATGAACGTTTTTCAGTCTAAAACTGAATTGTGGAGAATATCGGAGTCGAACCGATGACCTCCTGCGTGCAAGGCAGGCGCTCTAGCCAGCTGAGCTAATCCCCCAATTATAAATTCCGAATATTGCATTCAGAATTTTATTATTTAGAATTGACAACTTCTAGAATTTCCTTTATTATAGTAGTTAGTAGTCTCAGGCAGACTCGAACTGCCGACCTCTACATTATCAGTGTAGCGCTCTAACCAGCTGAGCTATGAGACTCTACTATAAGTTTTATTTAAATTAACAGCAGGAGAATAAACAATTTTTTCCATATAAATATTCTTGGTCGTCTTTCTCTAGAAAGGAGGTGTTCCAGCCGCACCTTCCGGTACGGCTACCTTGTTACGACTTAGCCCTAGTTACCGATTTTACCCTAGGCCGCTCCTTACGGTGACGGACTTCAGGCACTCCCAGCTTCCATGGCTTGACGGGCGGTGTGTACAAGGCCCGGGAACGTATTCACCGCATCATGGCTGATATGCGATTACTAGCGATTCCAGCTTCACGGAGTCGAGTTGCAGACTCCGATCCGAACTGTGATAGGGTTTGAAGATTCGCTCCTGGTCGCCCAGTGGCTGCTCTCTGTCCCTACCATTGTAGCACGTGTGTAGCCCAGGACGTAAGGGCCGTGATGATTTGACGTCATCCCCACCTTCCTCACAGTTTGCACTGGCAGTCTTGTTAGAGTTCCCGACATGACTCGCTGGCAACTAACAACAGGGGTTGCGCTCGTTATAGGACTTAACCTGACACCTCACGGCACGAGCTGACGACAACCATGCAGCACCTTGTAATGTGTCCGAAGAAAAAACTATCTCTAGTCCTGTCACACTACATTTAAGCCCTGGTAAGGTTCCTCGCGTATCATCGAATTAAACCACATGCTCCACCGCTTGTGCGGGCCCCCGTCAATTCCTTTGAGTTTCATTCTTGCGAACGTACTCCCCAGGTGGGTCACTTATCACTTTCGCTTAGCCACTCAAACCGAAGTTCGAACAGCTAGTGACCATCGTTTACGGCGTGGACTACCAGGGTATCTAATCCTGTTCGCTCCCCACGCTTTCGTCCATCAGTGTCAGTTGATTATTAGTAATCTGCCTTCGCAATTGGTATTCTATGTAATATCTATGCATTTCACCGCTACACTACATATTCTAACTACTTCATAATAACTCAAGATAACCAGTATCAAAGGCAATTCTACAGTTGAGCTGCAGGATTTCACCTCTGACTTAATTATCCACCTACGGACCCTTTAAACCCAATGATTCCGGATAACGCTTGGATCCTCCGTATTACCGCGGCTGCTGGCACGGAGTTAGCCGATCCTTATTCTTACAGTACCGTCAAGCTCTCTACTCGAGAGAGTGTTTCTTCCTGTATAAAAGCAGTTTACAACCCATAGGGCAGTCATCCTGCACGCGGCATGGCTGGATCAGAGTTGCCTCCATTGTCCAATATTCCTCACTGCTGCCTCCCGTAGGAGTCTGGTCCGTGTCTCAGTACCAGTGTGGGGGATCCCCCTCTCAGGGCCCCTATCTATCGTAGCCATGGTGTGCCGTTACCACACCATCTAGCTAATAGAACGCATAGTCATCTTATACCGTAATCTTTAATGATATCTTGATGCCAAGTCATCATACTATAAGGCATTAATCTTCGTTTCCAAAGGCTATTCCTTAGTATAAGGTAGATTCTATACGCGTTACGCACCCGTGCGCCGGTCGTCAGCAAAAGCAAGCTTCTCTGTTACCCCTCGACTTGCATGTGTTAAGCCTGCCGCTAGCGTTCATCCTGAGCCAGGATCAAACTCTTCATCGTTAAATTTTTAAGTGTTTCCACTAATATGCTTAACAACCAAAGAAATTAAATTAGTACTCGAATGGTTTATTCTCTTGTTTGTTTACAACCGTTTCCAGTTATAAACTTACGCTGTCAATTCAATATGTTTATGAACTTGTATTCTTATTTTTAATTTGCTAAATAAGTAAATTACTTAGCGGGCTGCAAATGTAAAACCCTTTTTGTTTCTGTGCAATGTTTTTTTTGTTTTTCTTTTAAAAAATATTAAAGCTTTAACACTCTAAAAAAACACTGAATTTCACTGAACTTTTTTGCTCTAAATTTTGACGTTTTAAGCGGCTGCAAATATACAAACCTTTTTTAATATAAAAAGCTTTTTTTGAAGTTTTTTATATTTTTATTTTTCGTCTTGTTTAGGAACTTCGCTTTTTACCTTATCGTTTTGACTGCGGCGCTAAGCGGCTGCAAATGTACAACCGTTTTTTACTTACACAAGCTTTATTTTAATGTTTTTTAGTTTTAATTTTTGGAATGCGTTTTAAAGTCTTCTAATCAGTTAGTTGTAGTGCTATTTTTTTTGCTGTATTTTTATCTTGATTGTCCTTATTATATATACCCTATTTCACTCTTATAAAATCCTTTTACGCTACTAGGTGTTTAACACCTTATTATTTGTTTCGTTTTATTGTTTTTATCTTCTAGTACTTGAGAATGATCATATAATTATTTTTGTAATGTACAGATGAACGAATAGAATTATAACCGCATATATTTTGGAGTACTAAACATTGGGATTAAACGTGCCAATAGCTATTTACCCGCGTTAGGGATTGAGGTTTTGTTGAAGCTCCTCGCAGAGAGCGACTGCCGAAAGCCCGACCTGAAAGGTAACGCCCAATAAATTCTATTAAAGGAAGAAATTCCAAACTAAGCCAAAACGCACTTTGAAATCTCTAAATGGTGTATTGGGTGCTGAAAAATAATCATGACCAGTGAAGGCTGCGTTAAAGTGTTCGGCTTTTATGTAGATTCTTGTTTGACGAATTTTTGCGTTTACGAAAAAATCTAATCTTGGAAAACCTCCATACTCTTGTTCATTCTGCGTGTAAAACTCTGCTAAGACTGGATCATAGCCATTCATGCTATACGCGGTGAAGTAATTGAATGTGATACCGGTTTGGAGGTACATTGCTTTTTTAAACAAATGATTAGAATAATATAACGTGTTACGTGTTATTATTTCTGGCACGTTAAAAACCTGGTTTTCGTCTTTTACGTTTTGATACATTACTGTATTATTAAGCGCAAAGTTTCTGTATTTTATTTCTTTATTTGCTTTTAGCCTAAGGTAGGTTATTGATTTGTCGTTTTGAAATGGCTTTACAAGCTTTGTTGTTTCGTCTAATCCAAAATAAACATAATCGTTTATTGTTGTTAAATCTAAGGAAATGTTGGCGATTTTTTGAGATTTAATATTAAAGGATAACTGTTGAGTTTTTACCGTATTAAATTCATTTTTCCAATTGTAGTTAATATAATCACTTTGATATAATTGCGTGTTATAATTGGGAGCTGAAGTATTATGATTGATTTGAGCTGAGGCGCTTAAATCGTTGTTTAATTTATAGGATGCCGATGCTTTTAAAAAACTCCCTCCAAAGTCTCCAGATACGTTGACTCCTAATTCTCCTTGAAAATTGAAGCCCTTAATTTGCTTATTATACTTTCCTCCTAGGGCCAGAATATCTCCTTTTAGCCTATTGGTTATTGTGCTTCCGTCTAAGACAACCAGTTTATCATAACCATAGTTATAGTTTGTATGACTTGCGTTGAACTGCACGTTTCCTATAATATTATTCGAATAATTTAATTGTAATTGATTACTCAATTCTTCTAAAGAGAATTGATCTCTAAGGTTTTCCGTTTTAAAACTAGATCCGAAAATATCGTTTTGAATATCTTGCTCGAAGAGATAGTTTTTGTCTTTTAAAGACATGATGTGTGTAACGTTTAAATTGTTACTTGTTAAAGAATCTGACTTACTAATTACATTATATTTATGGTTTATATAAAACCTTTTTCCTCTTAATGTGCTTTCTGCATCTTCAAAGTTTACTTCTAACACTGCTCTATCATCAAAATCTTTTTCTCCAGATTCGAAAAAAGTTACACTTTCATCTGTTAAACCTCCATTCTCTTCATTAAAAAGGTCTTGAGATACAAAATGCAAGTTTGCTACATACTTTTTGTTTTTAGTTTTATAGCTTGTGGTTAATCTAAAATTACCTGTACTTGTTAAAATATGTTGGTAATTACCTAAAGAACGCATGCCTTTGTAGGCTATAGAAAAATTAAACTGCTTTGATGTATTAACCGTAAAAAGAGCATCTAACAATTGGCCTTGTTCGAAAGCCGATTTATACATTAACTCTGTTAAAGGTGTTGGGACATGATAATAGTAAATATCCTCAATTTCCATGTAATTGAAATGCCTTGCCTTTGCTCCAAATTCTGGCATTAATGAGATGCTTTGAAAATCTTCACTTAATGTATTATATGTTTGCCCAATATTAGAGAAAGGCATTAAATTAAATTCGTCTTTTCTAAGGTAATTGTATTTGTATTCTTTTTGGATTGTAAGTGTAGTATCTACATAAGTAGTATCGTTTTTATGAGATATAATTAGGTAGTCGGTAATTTTCGCTTCTATCTTCTTTTTACTTGTGTTTTTGGAAGCTCCTCTGGAAAGACTATCACTATTTTTAGTATTAGAAAAACTCTTTGAAGTCTTATCTATTCTCCCTGGTTTTGGTTCTGTTTGAGCATAGCTTATGCTAACGAAACATATTAAAAAAAGTGTAAAAATTATTTTATTCATTAAATGATATCTATTTTTAACCTTGCAATACAATGAGGAGGTTAAAATTTAAAGTTTTGCCAAAAATATGAAATATCTCAATCTGTTTGGTAAATAAACATAGAAACGCTTAAGTATATTAAAGAAACTTGAAAATGAATGATAATATTACAATTAATTATACTGTTTTTTGTTAAGAATATTATAAATGAACTTGTTTAAACTTTTAAAATGCTAAAATTAAAATTTTCGAAATTCAAACTAGAATGTGGAACTGACGAAGCTGGCAGAGGTTGCCTTGCTGGACCTGTTACTGCTGCTGCAGTAATTTTACCCAAAAACTTTAAGAACAAAATTCTTAATGACTCTAAGCAACTTTCTGAAACTAAACGCGATTTCTTGAAACCTATTATAGAAGATAAAGCCGTTTCGTTTGCGTTCACTCATGTTTTTGAAGAAGAGATTGATGAAATAAACATCCTTAATGCTTCAATTTTAGCTATGCAACGTTCAATATTAAAATTAGATCCTACTCCTGAATTTATAATTGTTGATGGTAATAGGTTTAAACCTTTAAATGATATTCCATTTGAGACTATAATAAAAGGAGATAGTAAATATTCCAGTATTGCAGCTGCTTCGGTATTAGCAAAAACATATCGCGATGCATACATGTGTAAAATCCATGAAGAATTCCCAATGTATAATTGGAAAAAAAACAAAGGTTACCCAACTAAAGAACATAGAGAAGCTATTAGAAAACATGGTGCTACTAAATACCACAGAAAAAGCTTTAGACTTTTACCCGAACAATTAAAATTAGAATTGTAATTTTGAATGTGCAAAAATCCCTTAATTATATAATGAAGCGTATTTATCTAATATTAATCCTATTAACTTTATTATTTAGCTGTAATAGTAACAGCTTTAAAAAAGCATCTATTTACGATTTTGTTCCTGATGATGCTTCAATTATTGTGACTATAAACGATACTGAAAGTTTAGAAACCAATATTAATAATAACGCCTTTATTAATGGCATTATGCCTTCTTCAGCCTATAAAAGTATTTCAAAAAAACTAAATTACTTAGAGCATATAAACACCGAAAACCCAGTTGTACTTTCTTTTTTAAAAGATAAGAACGACAGCCTTCAGTTTACAATTTCTACAAAGCAAGTTGACAATCTTTTCTCTGTAGATTCTTTACCTAATTATAAAATTGAATCTTTACAGATTGCAAATAAACCTGCACAAAAAATAACGCTTAATAACGAAATACTGTATACTACTTTTAAAGACAGTATTGCTATTGCAGCTTCTAATAAAACACTTTTAGAAACTGTTTTAACTAAAAAGAGTAAAAATGAAGAACGCCAGAAAATTATTAATACTATAAACAACGACAATACCGTTTCGATAATTTTAGGTAACACGAATGATAATTTAATACAATCCTTTTTCAATTCGGAAGCTCTTCCTTTTAAAGACTTTAGTGATTACACTTCTATTGATGCCGTTATTTCTCAAGACGAAATACTTTTTAATGGAATTACCAAAGCATTAGATTCCTCTAAAAAGTTAATTAATATTTTTAAAAACACAGTTCCGCAGGAAAACGAATTAGCTAAAATTACTCCAAATAATTCTGATGGTTTTTTGAGCTTCACTTTTAATGATTTTAAGTCCTTTAAAAGTAATTTAGATACTTTCAATAAAAAAGAGGATAGCACAACAACTACTAACTTATTCGATAATATTATTGAAATTGGCACAATATATACAGGAGAAAACCAAGCCATTGTTTTAAACTCTATTGATGTTATTTCTACTAAAGACAATCTTGTTAGCGAACACAATGAGGTGGAGAACTTTAGACAAGTTCCTATTTACGATTTTAGTAAACCTGAATTATTTGAAACCACTTTCTATCCTTTAATAAATTATAGCGAAGCTAAATACTATTGTACAATAGATCAGTTTTTTATTTTTGCAAAAAACACAGAAACGCTAGAAAACATTATTGCCAATTACTTAAACAAAACAACTTTAAGCAGTCGCGATTATTATAAGAATATAACCAAAGACCTTAGTAACGAATCTTCAATCTTGCAAATTTTAAGTAATGACAAGCTTAAAGATTTACTAGATTTAAATTTAGACACTCATTTAGAAAGTACTTTTAAAGATTATAAAATTTCGGCATTGCAATTTGTTTACGATACACATTACGCACACCTTCATGGTGCTATTAAAAAGAACAAAGTAAAAATTGAACCTAATGCTGTTACAGAATTATTAAATATTAGCCTAGATGCAGATTTGTTAAACAATCCACAATTTGTAACCAACCATAGAACAAAACAAAAAGAGATTATAGTTCAAGATATAAATAACAAGTTGTATTTAATTTCGAATATTGGCAACATACTGTGGAAGAAACAACTTAATGGTCCTGTTCTAGGTAAGATAGAACAACTAGATATTTACAAAAATGGAAGATTACAATTCGTGTTTGCTACACCAAACCGCGTTTATTTACTAGATAGAACAGGAAGAGATGTTACTGGCTATCCTCTAAAGTTTAATGATAAAATTACACAACCTCTTTCTGTTTTTGATTACGATAAAAGGAAAAACTATCGTCTTTTTGTAACACAAGGTAAGAATGTGTTGCTATACGATGCCAAAGGAAAAACGGTTAAGGGTTTTAAATTTTCTTCGGCCAAGAATACAATTAACCATCAGCCGCAACATATTAGAATAGGCAACAAGGACTACATACTTATTAAAACAGATAAGAAACTTAATATTCTAAATAGAAGAGGGCAAACTAGAATAAAACTAGATTCTAATTTAGAGCTATCTAACGAACCTGTTTTTAGCTATAACAGCACCTTTACAACTACAACTGCAGATGGCAAAATAATTAGTATCGACCAGAAAGGAAAGGTTAACACTAAACCATATAATTTAACAGAAAACCATCATTTAGCGGCTACCACTAAGACTTTAGCTTCTCAAAACGAAAATATTCTTAACATAAAAAGTGAAACATTAGAGTTAGATTTAGGTAATTACTCTCCTGTAAAGATATTTTATATAAAGGATAAAATCTATATTTCTGTAACCGATTTACAATCGCAAAAAGTACTACTATTTGATAGCCAAGCAAAACTTATCGAAAATTTTCCTGTGTATGGAAATTCATCTATAGAATTAGATAATATTGACAGAGATAAGTCTTTAGAGTTTGTTACTAAAGGTAATAGTAATAGTATTTTATTGTACGAGATTAATTAACCACTATTTACCAACTATATAAAACAACCTACCTAAAAAACACACAATCAGGCTATTCACACAATTTTAGTTATTTTTCATATTAAAAATGTTAACTTTAATACTTCCTATATTATAAACTAACTACAAAACAACTTTTAAACATTAAAAACCATGAAAAAACGTTATGTAGTATTAGCAGTATTATCCTTTATTTTTTTTACCAATGTAAGTTGTGATGAAGATGATACCCTTAACCCAGAACAAGAACCTGAACAAGTAGAATTTACAACTACCAATTATATTTACGAAGGCGACTTACGTATATATTATTTAGAAACAAAAAACACAGAGTTAGAATTGCAAATAGTAGCTTGGCAGCAAATTCCAGATAGCGATCCTGGTTATAATGATGCGCAAGCAAGCATAGTAGAAGCCAGTGCCCAAATAGTAAATAACGAAGAAGAAGCTAACTCTATTGTTAGTCCTGAAAACGCATTTTTTATTATAAATCCTGTTATTCCTCCTCTTCCTGCTCCATTGCCTTGTTTATGTTTAGACATATATAATACTGTTAGTAATATTGTTTTGCAACCTGGAACAGACCAAATGAGTTTAACTATTACCACTGTTGCAGATCAAAGTACTTTAATAAACACAAATGCTAATTCGCAAATAAGCACAATAGCAAATACTAATGGTTTAGGTAGATATCAAACTTTTGAATTATCTCAAAGCGATTTCACTGGTGAGGCTATGATTACAGTACAAACAGAAAATGGCAGCTATTCGTTTCTAAGCAATTTTCAGGATCTATAAGAATAATCAACTGTATATTAATAACTTAAATATTTGTAAATTAGTCTTCAATTCGTTTTGAAGACTTTTTTTTATGAGAATTAATTTGCTTATTTTATTTCTTTTATTTTCAATAAATCAAACTATTGGTCAAAATACTAATGATTCTATTTATGAGAATAAGATGTATGCTCTATATACAAAAGCATATAAACATGTGTATTCTAACAAAGATTCTGCATACCACTATTTTAATAAAATAAATTTCGAAGCAACAAAAAAAAATGATTTCGAATCTTTAATAAATAGCTTGAACGCTTTTAACAAAAGTGCAGCCCATTTTTACGATTTAGATAAAATGAAAGTCAATTTCATACAACTGGATTCAATTCTAATAAAAAATAAAAAAGCATTAAACGAAACAGAAAACGCTTTATTCTACACCAATTCTATAAACCAAGATAAGGGTATCTATTACTTTATAATAAATGATTATGCCAAATCTAGAAAAGCATTTAAAAAGATAATTAATACTACCAAAAATTTAAAAACCGAAGAATTGAATTCGTATCATACCGAGCTATTAACAAGTGCATATAGCTTTGTAGCTAAAACGTATTTTAATGACGGGAAATATGATTTAGCAAAAGAGTATTATAAAAAAAGCATAGAAATACTTGAACTAAAAAAAGCAGATGATATTAAAAGAATAAATAGAACATACAGCTTACTAGCCGAAGTTTTAAAAAGCCAAAAAAAATATACTTTATCTAATCAATACTTTAAAAAATCTCTTAAACATAATCTAGAAAACAATGGGAGTTCTAGTAGTATTATAACCGAAGCAAACCATTTATTAGAAAATTATTTAAACACAAAACAATTAGATAGTGCTGATTATTATCTAAAGACAATAAAAAATAATTTAGTAGAAAATCATCCGAGATGGCATGTTTTTCACAAAGCAAAAGCTAAAATTCTGCAAGCTAAAAACAACTATCCAGAAGCAGAAATAGAATTACAAACTGCTTTAAAACTTATAAAGCAAAAATGGAAAAACCTACCACATAATGATATTGCCGAAGCGTACAATGAAATTGGCTTACTGCATACAAAATTTAATAACCCAGATAAAGCTTTAGAAAATTACAATTTAGCATTGCAGCAATTTTCTAGAAACGAAAACCCATCAACAATAAACCAAACTTCAGTTTTAAAAATTTTAAAAAACAAAGCACAAATTTTAAATGTACTGGCTAATAACTCCGAAAGCATTACAATTGCAAATCAAGCAATACAAACTTTAGATATTTTAAAACCTAGCTTTAAAAATAACACAGATAAACTCTTTTTAATGGAAGAGGCTTTTCCTGTTTTCGAGTCTGGATTAGAAGCATCTTACAATTTGTATAAAAAAACAAAACAAGATTCACTTATAGACAAAGCTTTCTTTTATGCCGAAAAAAGCAAATCTGTATTATTACTAGAAGCTATTATAAGTACTAAAGCAACTACATTTGCTAATATACCAAAAGAGATTATTGAGCAAGAGCAAGTATTAAAATCGAAAATAAACAATACCGAAAAACAAATTAATCAAACTAAAGTCGATGCTTTACAAGATTCATTATTTCAATTAAAAAACGAGTATAGAGAACTTATAACTACTATTGAAACTAATTATAAAAATTATTATGATTTAAAATACAACTCGCAAGTAGTCTCTATACCCAACTTCCAAAAACTATTAAAACCAAAAGATATTTTACTATCCTATTTTTATGGCAACAATGCTATTTACACAATTGCAATTACCAAAAACTCTAAAACAATACAGCAATTTAAAATCGATACAGATTTTAATAACGAGATTATTACAATCTACCAAATGCTTAACAACCCAAAGTCTAATCTTAGGGTTTTAAACAACAAAACACATAATCTCTATAAGAAATTAGTAGCGCCAAGTTTAGAAAATATTAAACAAAAAAATATTATTATAATTGCAGACGGATTACTTAATTACATTCCGTTTTCTGGCTTAAATACAAATTTAGATAAAACTAAATATTTGGTAGAAGATTACGCAATTAGCTATGCAAATTCGGCAACACTATTAAAACAACTTACAGAAAAAAAAGGTGTAAATAATAAAGTTCTAGCCTTTGCTCCTAGTTTTAGCAACACAGCCTCTTCCCTATTACCTTTACCAAATAACGAAACTGAAGCGACAGCAATTTTAAATTACTTTACAGGAAAATCATTAATAAACAACCAGTCTACACTAGAAAATTTCAATACAGAAAGCAATAAGTACGGAATCCTACATTTTGCAACTCATGCAGTTTTAAATGATGAAACTCCAGAATATTCGTATTTAGCATTTCAACCAAATAAAGCAAACAACAACTTATTATATGTAAGCGATTTGTATAACTTAAACCTCAATTCTAATTTAGTAACCTTAAGTGCATGCGAAAGTGGTATAGGAAGTCTAAAACGTGGTGAGGGTTTTTTGAGCCTTGCTCGTGGATTTTACTTTAGTGGAGCAGCAAGTATCTCAAGTACTTTATGGAAAATAAATGATGCGTCGTCCTTAAACATTATGGATAGTTTTTACAAAAACCTATCTAAAAAGGAAACTAAAAATTCTGCTTTACAAAAAGCACAATTAGCATTTTTAAATACAAACAGGCAAAATGCTTTAGTACATCCTTATTATTGGTCTGGCTTTGTTATTTCTGGAAACACTTCAGTTTTAAACACTACCAACTATTGGCTCTGGATTGGATTAACAGTTGTGCTACTTTTACTTCTACTCCTATATATAAAGCGAAAAAATTAATGTAGCTCTTTTAGTAAAACTTCTGCTTTAGATTTATTATAATCGAAATTCTCAAGTAAAATTCTAAGCTGTTTTATTGCTGCTATTTTATCTTTTTGTTTAATAGCTACTAATGCCAAATACCAATGAGACTCTGCTACAAACATTTTGTTGTAAGCAACTGTCTTTTTAAATAAGTCCTTTGCTTTTTCAGAATCATTATTATTTAAATAAGATAACGCTACATAAAAATCTTGATATCCTTTTTGTTCCGCTACTGGAATGGTATTAAAATTTAAAATTGCATTATCATAATCTTGAGCTTCGTAAGCAACAAATGCTTTTCGCTCATACGAATCTACAGTATCACTTCGTGTAATAGTAAACTCTGTGTTTGGATAATTATTAAAATTAGCGTTATAAATATTATTGTAGTCTACCCCAAAAAGAGCATTATAACCAAACCAGCCAGCTCCTATAAACAAAACTATTGATGCGGCTATTCGCCAATTAAATTGGGGCTTAGTAGTTCTAGGTTCTTTTACGGAAATTTCAGCTTCAAAAACTTTTAATTTTTCTTTTAACTCGGTAGTGTTGTTTTGTTTTATAGCCTGTTTTAAATTATTTTCAAATTCAAAATCGGCTTTAAACTCAGCGTCTGTTTCTATGCGTTTGTTAAAATCTATTAGTTCGTTTTCAGTCAAACTATTAGAAAAGTAGCGATATAGTAGGTCTTCGTTAGTCATTATATGTTGCTATTAATACGTGCTTTAAGGGTCTTCATACAACGTGATTTTGCACTTTTAATCACATTTTCATTATTATAATTGCCGTGTTCTAAAATATCTTTTATGGTAAATCCTCGATAATAAAATAGGTTTAACAATTCTTGACACTGTTTTCCTAAACTCGAAAAATGTTTACGCAATAATTCTTGTTCATGAGTTAATGTTTGTTCTTCAATTTCTATAGTGTCTAAAATTTCATCTGCATCTCTAACAATAGCCAAATCAAAATTAGGACCCGCTTTTTTGCTATTCTTTTTCATTTTATCGAAAATTAAATACTTTCCAACACTAAATAAATAGGTAGAAACACTACTTGTCATTGTTTCAATTTTACCAGACATTACATTATTATAAAAAATAACATAAGCATCTTGGTAAACGTCGACCACATCATCTTGCGGTAGATTATAGCGTCTTGCAAAATTTATAAACTTCTCTCTATTGTCTTCATACACTTTTCTAAGTGTTTGCTGAGATCCATGTTTTAAATCTTCCAGAATATTGTTTTCCTGTTGGTTTATCATTTAATGGCAGAACTGATTAATAGGTTAACACCTTCAAAGCTAAATTAAGTTTTTTCCAATAAAAAAATCAATTCTGTTAACCTTTTCTTTCTTAACACATTAAGTAGAAAACAACTTAATACTATTAATTATGAAACTATTAAAATTACTGTTAGCACTACTAGCCTATGCTTTTGCAATAATTATAATAGCTCAAGAAAAGGAAACAGTCTCTTTAATAGTTAAAAAAGACAATTTGTTAAGCATACAAACCAAGGTATTAATTAGCAATTATGAGGAAACCTTAGAAGATAGTGCCAATTAAAAACCTATAGATTATTTAGATCTTTTAGAAAAAGTAGATTTATCTGAAGCACAAAAAAACTGAATACAAAACAATCACAATAATCCATAAATATTTTAAAATGAAAACCTTAAAAGCACTATTAATCATTATTACTATTTGTTTTAGCACAAATACTGAAGCACAAATTTGGAAGAAACTTGCAAAGAAAGCCGAAAAAGCAGTAGAAAAAACCTTAGAAAAGAAAGTTGAAGATAAAACAGAACGTGAAACAGACAAGGCCTTTGATTCCACTTTTAATAATTCTAAAAAGAATAAGAAAGAAGCAAAGAATAAAAATGAAAACATATTTGGGGTGTCCAATGCAATTCCTGCTAATACATATCAATTTAGCCATAAATATGTAATGCAAATAGACAATGGTAAAAAACCAGTTAATATTGCTTATTACTTAAATAATGATCACAATTTTTTAGGTTTCGAAATTCCGGACGCAAGAAACAAAACCATTACTGTTATGGACTTAAAAGAAAATGTTCTATTTATGTTTATGGATAATAATGGTGATAAAACACTAATGTCTATGAATCTAAATATAGGAGAACTTACAGATGAAGCTATAGCAGAAACCGAATATCCTGTAGTGGCAACTGGAAATACCAAAAGTATATTAGGCTATCCATGTAAAGAATATGCCGTTAAAGGAAAGGACATGCATGGCAAAGTTTGGATTACAGAAAGCGCTGGCGTTTCTTTTGCTAAAACTTTTTATAAAACAAAACAGAAAAAAGGAATAGACCAAAGTTGGATGTCTATGATAAATGGATTACCAATGGAAACAATAATGACAGACACCTCTAAAAGAAAGGCAAAAACCACAACAATGAAGTGCGTTTCGCTTAAAGTGGAAAATTTTGCTATTGCTACTTCAGGCTACAAAAAACTAATGTAAATAATTATAGATTTACAAAAAACACCATACACTTAAAACTTACTCCCTTATAATTAACAGATAGTATTTTGTTTTTAGGTTAGTTTGTTTAAGAGCCGAAGCTAACGCTTCGGCTTTTTTTTATTCTACATGTTAACCTTTAAATATAGCAACCCATTAAGTAATAAATAAACTATTAATCACCTTTTAAAAATTTAAAATTATGAAAACAATTAAATCAACAATCTCAAAAACAAAGTATGTAGTCTTAGCTTTAATAGTCGCTTTTAGCTTCTCGTGTTCTACAGAAGATGGAACTGCAGGGCCACAAGGCGAACAAGGAATAACTGGAGCAAATGGTGCAGATGGCACAGATGGAAATGCAAATGTAGAAGTGCTAACATTCGATATGTCTGCAGCTTCTGGAAGCTTTGACGATGTAACTGTTCCAGAACTAACTCAAGATGTAATAGATAACGATGTAGTATTAGGTTATATTAAACGAGGTGCAAATTGGCACCCATTACCTGCCGTTCAAGACATTATACCTTTTAGTGTATCTGTAACTATAGGTGTTGGTTTTTACGCCTTAGATTATGTAGATGGTGGAGACGGAAGCTCGCACAGCATTAGTGCTGGTGATATTGATACTCTTAAGATTGTAATTATAGAATCTACTAGTACAAGTAAAACCAGTAATGGCAAACAACAAATTTACAATACGCTAAATCAAGCAGGAATTGATATTAACGATTTCAATGCAGTAACCAATTATTATAATATTTCAAAATAATTAACAAGCCTGTTTTTATTAAAAAACCGAAGCAAAGTCTTCGGTTTTTTTATTCCTTTTTTCTGCTGAAATGTTTACTATTGTAATTAGAAATATAAACTTCCATTTTTAAGATGATTACACGTAAATCCGCAACAATTTCAAAATTTATAATTCACAAAGTTGGTAACAAACATAACGATACAAAAAATGCTTTTTCCGATAAAGAAGTACATTTTGATGAAGACAGTTACGAACTTATGCTACCTTTTTTACTAAGACCTTTTGGTTCTGTAGTACAAAGTTACCGTTTTAACCATCATGCAAATGTGGAGTTAAATGAAATTAATGCCTATGCTAAAAACATCTTTAACGATGATGATGCATTTGTAGAAGCCTCAAAAAATATTGTAAAGCATTTGTACGAACAAAGTAACTCTGCACAAATAAAAACTGGCGATGTTTTGGTTGCTGTTTTCGAAGGCATAGAATACAAAGAAATGGTAACCAATGCTATTGGTATTTTTAAAATTGAAAATAAGATAGATTTCTTTCAAACCTATTTAGAAAATAACAGTTACGATGTTTTAGTACAAAAAGGAATTAGTTCTAAAAAAGTAGATAAAGGATGTTTAATTCTAAATCAAACAGATATGGAAGGCAACATTATTTTAACTGTAGATAATAATAGTTACGATGCGCAATATTGGTTAGATAAGTTTTTAAATATAAAATATGCAGACGATAGTAACAATCACACACACAACTATCTCGATATGTGTAGTGAATTTTCTACCGAAATTTTAAAAACCAGCTATGGTGAACAAGAGCGAAACATCTTTTTAGCAAAAACAATCGACTATTTTAAAGAAAACGAAATTATAAATATAGAACGTTTTAAAGAAGAGATTTTTACAGACGAAAAGCACATTCAGCAATTTGAAGATTTTAAAAAAGAATACGAAGGAGAATTAAATGTTGTACTACGTAACCAATTTGATCTTGCTGAAGCTGTTGTAAAAAAGGACAAAAAGAAAATTAAAACCGATATTAAATTAGACACAAATATCCAGATAAAACTAGATATCGATGCACCAGATGCTGCACAAGAATATTTAGAACGTGGTTATGACGAAGAAAAGAAAATGCACTTTTATAAAGTGTTTTTTAATGCGGAAGCCTAATTAATAAATAAAATGGGAATTTCTAATTTAGTAATTAACAATGAAGTCAAAGTTGAATTAAAGGATATTCAATTTAGTGAAGAAAACAAAACTGCTTTAACAACCTTGTTAAAAGAGTTTTCTCATATAGAAGCATTAGGGAAATATAATTTATCTGTAGATAATAAAATATTGCTTTATGGACATACTGGTTGTGGTAAAACAACAACCGCAAAAGCCATTGCAAAACATTTAAACAAGAAAATTTATACTATAGACCTAAGTACTATTGTTTCGGCTAGATTAGGAGAAACTTCAAAAAATGTTTCAGCAGTATTTAAAAAAGCAGCTTTAGGAAAAGCTATTTTATTTATAGATGAGTTCGATTATTTAGGAGCATCTAGAAGTGATAACAAAAAAGATTCTGCCGAAATGCAACGCTTGGTGAATAGTACTATTCAACTTATAGATCACTATCCCAACGATGCACTTTTAATTGCTGCCACAAATTATAGTAAAACTATAGATTCTGCATTATTAAGGCGTTTTCAATTAAAATTAAAATTCGAATTACCAACACAAATTGAACTAGACACCTATTACACTTCTTTATTAAAAGACTTCCCAAAAGAGTTTCATAAATTTAATCGTCTTTATAGCATATCCTTTGCAGAAGCTAAAACGGTTTTACATCAAGCAATAAAAAAACAGATAATTAACAAGGAAGAACAAAAACCTGAGTAACCTATAAAGCACGAAGGCATACAAAACGTATTACTTCGTAATCTATTTCTTCTTAATGAAGGATAATTCTCTAATATTAGATTGATGGACAGTTAGAGAACTTGGCTTTATCAAAAAAATAGTCGAACTTCGAAATTAAACTGTAATATATTATAATTATGAAATTAAACTTATTGTCTTGCGATGCTCAAAGACCAGATAGAAGAGCTATAGCTAAATGTATTGCAGAGGTTTCTTCTAACATAAACGACTCGTTAGCGAACGAACTTATGGATATACTATTAGAAGGAGATGCTGTAGACATAGAAGTAGCAGATAAAAATTCTGGCTCTGCTTTAAGAGCTTTGAGAAAATTAAGTATTGACTACGAGATTATAGAATAAAAGCTATTAGCCAGATTTTATTATTTAAAAAACTGACTTAATAATAAGGACAGGCTTTTTTAAATTTAATATATATAATCTAGCTTAGTATTATCACCGAAAACATTAAAAAATGACTTTAATAGATTTTATTATTGGTGCTTTGTTAGTAAATGCAATGCCGCATTTAATTTTCGGGCTTACCAAAACTCATTTTCTAGGGCTATTTGGATATAGTCCAAAAGGCAATATTTCCTATGCTATTCTTCAATTTATTATATGCCTAATACTAGTATACTTTAATTATGAATTTAAAGAACTATTGGAAAACGGCTATTTAGTTGGAGGCATTGCTGTACTTGTACTTTATTTTTGGTAAAATCTTAGTTAAATTTTATGGAAAAGAAGAAAAAGGCCTTCCAAAAACATAGAACCATAAATATTGCTAATAAGTTATCACCTACAAATTAGTATTATTATACTAATGCTAAAGAACATTCAAACATCTTTATTTTAACTCTTGATAAAAAACACTTTAATATTATTTCTATTTCTCATATCTATTAATATTCAAGCTCAAGCTTATTTTACTTCAAAAGTATTATTATTAAACGGAGAAACTATTGAAGGCAGCACTACATTACCTAAAAACAAGATTACTGAAACCTCTATAAAAGTAAAATATACTGGAAGCAAAATCGCTACTAGTATTAAGAGTGACGATATCTACCAAATTTTATATACTATTAATGGTAATAAATATTTTTTTGAAAGAAATAATATGGGAATAACCACCAAGCCATTTAAAAAACAAAGAACTTCTACTTATTTTGGCAAAGAATGGTTTATGGTAATCTTTAGCAATACTTTAATTAAGGTCTATATTAGTACACAGTCTTATTATGTAAACATAAAAGGAGAACTAGCAACTCACAGCTACGAAGGAAGAAATATTGTTTTTGGCACAAGTTATTTGTTAAAAAAAACAAATAAAATAGCACCCACAGTAATTAGCATGCATGATTTAAGTAATTCTAAATTTAGAAAATGGGCTTCGCTATATTTCAGAAAAAACCCAGCATTAGTTGAAAGAATTAAAAATAAAGAGTTTAAAAAATTTCAAGTCGATTTGCTTGCTCAGGCCTATACTTCTTATCAATAATTTTATTAAAAAATTCTGTTTTAAAAAGTATTATAAAAGCAAAACCTAGAAGTACTCTTTTTATTTATTATTTCAAAAAATAATCTCGTAAGCCAATCGCTTTGCGTTTTAAAAAAGTAGCAAAAGAATGATGTTCTGCTTTTAAATCTGTAGTAAAGTCAACATCATTTTCCGTTTTAAAATAGAAGAATAAATTTCTTATAGTTAATGCTAACGTAAAAAGCATGATTAACAAATTCCTATAAAATCTTACATCAGTATCATATACCACTGCATTGTTTAATTCAATTCTAAAAGGATCTTCTTGTTGCTCTCCAACTCCTAAGTACAATACAAGATCTTGACCAATAGCATTAGGATTTAATAATGTTTCCCAATGATTTTTGTAAATATCTGAAACATAATATTCATGCAATTGCCTATCACTAAGGTTTAAAATCAAGCGTTTTCTAGCGGCATTTTTAAAACCATAATCTCTAGAACGACCATCGTCTTTATTTTCTATTTTCGCTGAAGAAAGTATTCCTGAAACTTTATTAAAATCGCTTTTTTTAAGAGAGAAATCTGGAAGAATATGGTAACCAACTATAAAAATTAAAACAGCATTGAGTATGTATAATTTAAAGTCTTTCAACTTTAATTATTTATAAATTCTGCTTCAAAAAGAGTCGTGAAATGCTTTAGTAGTTTGCTTTTAACTTCAGCTTCATCAACCTCCTTCTTACCTAATTCTACATTAAGCGATGTCACTGCTTTTCCACGAATACCACAAGGAATAATATTATCAAAATATCCTAAATCGGCATTTACATTTAATGCAAAACCATGCATCGTTACCCAACGACTAGCACGAACGCCAAGTGCACAAATCTTTCTAGCAAACGGTGTTCCAACATCAAGCCAAACTCCTGTTTCTCCTGGAGAACGCTCAGCTTTTAGGCCGTATTCTTCTAGTGTAAGTATTATCATTTCTTCAAGAAAACGAAGATACTTATGGATATCTGTAAAAAAATTATCTAAATCCAAAATAGGATAACCTACAATTTGTCCAGGACCATGATACGTAATATCTCCTCCTCTGTTTATTTTATAAAAAGTGGCTCCTTTTTGCGTAAGTTGTTTCTCATCTAACAATAAATTAGACACATCTCCACTTTTACCTAAAGTATAAACATGTGGATGTTCTACAAACAAAAAATAATTGCTCGTTTCTAAACCAGCATCTTCTCTTCTGTTTTTAATTTTGGTTTCTAAAACACCTTTAAATAATTCCTCTTGGTAATCCCAAGTGTCTTTAAAATCTTTAGAACCTAAATCTTGAAGTTTGATTTTTTTATTCATAGACTACAAAATTACGGTTTTATAGTTTCAGTTAACAATTATCAATTAACATTTAACACTGATAATTGGTAAATGATTATTGAACATTATTTCTCAGGGTTATTTAATATCACTAAAGCAGCAATAACACCAGGAACCCAACCGCAAAGCCATAATAAAAAAGTGATTACTATTGAGCCACAGCCTTTATCTAAGACTGCTAAAGGTGGACAAATAATTGACAGGATAACTCTCCAAATACTCATAATGTGATTTAATTTTTAAACTGAACATTGTCCAGTGATGATTGATGGTTTAATTATAGGACGCAAACTATTGCGTTTTGTTACAAAGCCATTATCTTTGTCGGCTTAAACAAAATTATATTATGTCACAATTATCAGAGCAAGAGCTCGTACGAAGAGAAAAGCTAGCAAAGCTTCGCGATTTGGGTATAAACCCTTATCCTGCCGATTTATTTCCAGTTTCTGAAACATCGAAAAAGATAAAACAGGACTTTAAGGAAGGCAAACAGGTTGTTATTGCTGGGAGATTGATGGCAATTAATATTCAAGGAAAAGCTTCTTTTGCACAGTTACAAGATGCTGAAGGACGCATACAACTTTACTTTAACAGAGATGAAATTTGTACTGGTGAAGACAAAGAATTGTACAATACTGTATTTAAAAAACTATTAGATTTAGGAGATATTATTGGTGTAGAAGGCGAGTTATTTACCACTCAAGTTGGTGAAAAAACCGTTATGGTAAAAAACTTTAAAATGCTAAGTAAAGCATTAAAGCCATTACCTATTCCAAAACAAAAAGATGGAAAAACTTACGATGCTTTTACAGACCCAGAAATGCGTTACAGACAACGTTATGCAGATTTAGCTGTAAATCCACAGGTAAAAGAAGTATTTATTAAGCGTACAAAGTTATTTAACGCGATGCGTAATTTCTTTAACGACTCAGGATATTTTGAAGTCGAAACGCCAATATTACAACCAATTCCTGGAGGTGCAGCAGCACGTCCTTTTATGACGCATCATAACAGTTTAGACATTCCATTATATATGAGAATTGCTAACGAATTATACCTAAAACGTTTAATTGTTGGTGGTTTTGATGGTGTTTACGAGTTTTCTAAAAACTTTAGAAATGAAGGAATGGATAGAACCCATAATCCAGAATTTACAGCAATGGAAATTTATGTAGCTTATAAAGACTACAATTGGATGATGGATTTCTGTGAGAAATTGTTGGAGCATTGTGCCATAGCAGTAAATGGAACTAGCGAAGCTACTTTTGGAGAACACAAAATAAATTTTAAAGCGCCTTACAAACGTATTACAATGGCAGATTCTATAAAGGAATTTACCGGTTTTGATATTTACGGAAAAACTGAAGCTGAAATTTTTGATGCTGCAAAAGGCATGGGAATTGATGTGGATGGAACTATGGGTAAAGGAAAGTTAATAGATGAAATTTTTGGCGAAAAATGTGAAGGTAATTACATACAACCAACATTTATTACAGATTACCCAAAAGAGATGAGTCCTTTATGTAAAGAGCATAGAGATAATCCAGAATTAACAGAGCGTTTTGAGCTTATGGTTTGTGGTAAAGAAATAGCTAATGCATATTCTGAACTTAACGACCCAATAGACCAACGCGAGCGTTTTGAGCACCAATTAAAATTGGCTCAAAAAGGAGACGACGAAGCTACAGAGTTTATAGATGAAGATTTTTTACGCGCTTTAGAATACGGTATGCCTCCAACATCTGGAATGGGAATTGGTATGGACAGGTTAATTATGTTTTTAACAAATAACCAATCTATACAAGAAGTTTTATTCTTTCCTCAAATGAGACCAGAGAAAAAAGCGGTTCCGATGAATGAAGAGGAAAAAGCAGTTTTCGAAATCTTAAAGAAAAACTCACCTATTGACTTGAACGACTTAAAAAGTCAATCTGGTTTAAGTAATAAAAAATGGGATAAAACCGTAAAAGGATTAACTAAACTTGGTGTTGCTAAAGTTAGCAAAACCGATGATGGTTTGTTTGTTGAAATAGTTTAACAAGTGATTACATTTTTAAATAAATATAAAGCATACATTCTTGGAGTGTATGCTTTTTTATTGCTTATCCATTTTTTTCTAAAAGATTATATTTTCCCGCTAAGCATTCTGTTTTATGCTACTCCAATAATACTTATAATCCTTTATGGCATTTTCACAGCTGTAGTATTTCAAAAAAACAAAAAACACTTCTATAGCTTGATAGTTGTTTTGTGCTTTTTAACTTTTCACTTCTTTTCTAAAGCTTATTATTTACCAAAAATTAGAACTAACGATGTAAAAAACAATTCTGTTCTATTCTGGAATATTGCTAAAAACAAAAGTGGTTTTCCTTTAGATATTATTTCAAAAAAGATAGAAGAATTCCCTATCAACATTCTAACTTTTGTTGAAGCAGATAATATTTCGAGTGAGGAATTTGAGGTAATAAGAAAAAAATTTAAACTATATTCTTTTCAAAAACTAAAAGGAAACATGATTGTTGGTGTAAAAGGAAGCATTAAATCTGTTAATTACCAAACAAAAAAGAAACGCTTTAAATATAATTATATAACTGCAGTTGTAAACGATAAGACTATAAAACTTCTTATTGCAGATGTTTATGCGAGTCTGTTTTACAGCAAAGCTGAAACCTTAAAAACTATAATAGATTTTTCTGAAACACATGAAGTAGATTTCATTCTAGGCGATTTCAATACACCTTACGAAAGTATTCACTTTAATAACTACAAAAACAACTACACAAGTTTGCGCGATTATTCTGATGGATTTACTGCTACATGGCCATTTGGCATTCCTTTATTGGAGTTAGACCAAATATGGGTTGGTAAATCTATTTACGCTTCTAGATTAAATAAGTATAATTATAGTTTCTCAGATCATCAACTTTTAATTGCTGAATATCTTAAACTTAATTAAAAAAACAGTGTTTCTTTCTCAGTTTAAAGCTCACTATCTAAAAAATATTAAAACAATAATAATTCTTTTAATATTCTCATAAAGTTCAGTTGTTTAAAGTTAATGGGTTTCAAAAAATTTACGAAAAAAAAACAATTGCTTCGGTTTTAATAAAAATCGAATTCTTTATATTAAATTGTTATGCTTAAGTTGTGTTTATTAAAGTAAACACTTATTTTCACTTACAATAAATCAATTTATTATGAAAAAAATTGCATATATTTTACTTTTTACATTATTTGTTTTTAACTGTAGTGAAGACGAAACTATGGAACCAGTAGCTGCAGAACCAACACCATTAGTAATTCCAGAGTTTTTACAAAACCTTTCAAGCTTAAATTTATTTGAAGGATTATTGAGCGATTTATCTCCTAGCGAATATGCTTTCGAATACAATTTAAACACTGCTTTATTTACAAATTACTCTAAAAAACAACGTGTTATAGCATTGCCAAACGGAGAAAAACTTAACGCTATAGATGATTTTTTACCAACCTTTCCTGACAATACTGTTATCGCAAAAACATTTTATTATTATAATGATGATAGAGATCCTGCATTAGGGAAACAAATTATTGAAACTCGAATTCTAATTAAACAAAATGGAATATGGGAAACTGGAAACTACAAATGGAATGCTGCACAAACAGATGCTGTTTTAGATAATACTGCAAGCAATGCAAGTATAACATACATTGATGATGATGGAGAAACACAAAATGTAAATTATACAATTCCAGAAGGTAACGATTGTATAACTTGCCACAGTAATGCAAATACAATGCAACCTATTGGTCCAAAACTAAGAAACTTAACAAAAAACAATCAACTTAACACTTTTGTAACCAATGGTTACATTAATAGTTTCGACACATCTACTATAAACGCACTTCCAGATTGGGAAGACACATCTTTAACTACAGAGGAAAGAGCTAGAGCATATATGGAGGTTAATTGCGCAACTTGTCATAATTCTGGAGGTTCTGCAGAATTAGAATCTGTAATGAAATTAGCTTTTGAAACTCCTTTTAACCAAACAAACATCTACGCAAAACGTTTTGATATAGATAATAGAATGCAAGATTATCAATTTAATTATAGCATGCCTCTTATTGGTGTGACAATGGTACACTCTCAAGGTTATAATTTAGTAAGAAGCTATGTAAACAGTTTATAGATAGCAAAAAAAAACTTATCATACGAGATAGTTTTAAGATGGAAGGTCTTGAAGAAAAACGTTTGACAAAAACTTATAATAACCGTTTTTATTTGAAATATTTACACCGTTCTCACGTAATGCTCTTATTTTATTTAGTGTTTTAGAAACTCTAAATATAACAAGTACACATAAAACAGCGATTATAATAAAATATTCCATTAGCTTTACTTTGATATTTAAAACTAACAAATTATCCTATTTGTTGCAAATAATTAAAAAAAACCTATATATTTTTCGCTAAAAGACAACTATTTAACGATAAAACAAAAAAGTTAGCAAAAAATATTTTTCTTATTAAAGACTTGTTATATTGAGTGCAATCGAAATGTATAATTTTCGATCGCACTCAAAATCAACAATATTAGGCTAGTATTAGTTTAAACCTAATGCTTCTACTCCTTGTTCGAAAACAACATCTACAGGAATACTAGCATCACTTAAACGATCTAAGTCTTTTTGTAATTGCTCAGGAATACTTCCGTAGTTTTCAACAAACTTGGCAACACCATCATAATCACCATCTCCTTGATAGGTTAATATCACTTTTGAAAGCATTTCCATAGCACTTTCCATTTTTTGAAAATTCACTTTATAAGTCCCATCTTCATTTCTTGTAAAAGCTCCCATTTGTTGGAAAAAATTAAAACGTATCATGTTTGCTTTTCCATGTGCACTCGATGCTCCAAAACGTACAGATCTAAAAATACCTGCCATAAACGTAACCATGTTATCTTTTAAATCTTCTTTTAATTCTCCTTTTTTATGGAGTTGCTGCACCATATATAATCCTAAAATATCAGCTTTACCTTCTTCAAGTGCACTTGCGTGTTCTTTTAGCGATGTTCTAACTGTTCCGTTTCCGTTAATAGTATTTTTAATCCCTAAACCATGTGCCACTTCGTGAAACATTGTATTTGCAAAAAAGGCATCGAAAGTAATATGTTTACGTTGGCTCTCTTCTATTAAAACACTAGAAATTGGCATTAATATTTTATCGAATTTAGCACGCATTGCATTTTTAAGTTGCAAACGTCTTGTTCCTTTTTTAAGCTGAACTTCTTCATCGTTAGGTAAGTTAATGGCAATTGTTTTACTCCCAGAATTACAATCTCCAGCATAAAACACAACATCGTAAGCGTTTAAATCGCTATCTGTTCCTGGCTTTTCTTTTTTATATTTAACATCTATAGGCAATCCTTTTTGAAGCTCTGGTAAAAAACTACTAAACTTAGCTAATTTTGCGCTCCATTCTTGATCTTTAATTAACACATAACCTTCGTGTGCTGCTTTGTTTCCAAAAAGTTGATCTTCGTAAGTTTCAATTGGGCCAATTACTATATCTAAAGTATTTGTTTTCATATCCATCCAAGCGAAATCACTTTTCTGGTAATCATCATTCAAAACTGCAGCAGCTCTTAATTCTAAATAGTTTTTTAACCCTTTATCTTCTGCTAATTCAGCAGCTTGTAGTAGTAAACGTGAGACTTCTTTAACCTCTGCTTCAAACTGCTTATGGTAAGGTATAGTAAATAGATTACCATCTCCATCGCGTCTTACAAAATTATAAATACTTGTTTTGTTTTCCATAGAAGCTTTTTCAAACTCCTCTTTAGTCATGTCTTTTGGGTAGAAATTAGCTCCTTTTGCCTTTTCTCCTATTCCATCTACAAATGGCTTATTATTATCCAATCTGTCCCAAGGACCATAATTTATTTTCACATACTTTTTAGTATCCTCATCTGTTACTGCATCTAATAAAGCATCGCAATCTCCATAAGATTCGTACCAAAACAAGTCGTTCATTTTATTGGCTGCACTAATTAAAATAGGTAGCATTTGCATTTCCTTTTTAGATAATACACTTAAATCTGCGGTAAGTTTTACACTTACATATTTGTCTAAATTGGTTTGCATTATGGTTTTAGGTGTTTCGGTTTCGGTGATTTCAGTTTGCTTTACTTCGTCTTTACAAGAAAAGATAGTAGCGAATGCTAATAGATATATTACTTTTTTCATGAGTTTTAGTGAATTGATTGTTGGTTTTGTAAAGTTAGGGAATTTTTGATACTGATATAAATGTTGGGTAACGATTTTAGTTTTGGCTAAAATGAGATATATTAGTTGTTTAACAACAAATTAATCCTTGGAAGAAAAACATAAATTTACTCAACCTATTATTAATTCAATAAAAACACTTCTTAAAGGAGAAGTTAAGTTTGTTGAGAACCGGAATAACTGGTCTGTTGGTATTTTTGTTAAATGGGATAAAAAAAGAATACAAATAGCACTCAAGTCTAGAAAAAATAATTTAAAAACAGAATTTACTTCTTGCTCTTTAACCGATGCTAATTTTCTCTCATTTGTAACTAGAACTGATGCTTTTAATTTTTCTGGCAAAAAAAGTAAATTCTCTGAATTGATTTTAAAAAGTAGCGCAACACAGTCTTTAATGAACAGTCTAAAGGCCTCTATTAAACTAGATGGCAGAAACTTCATCTTCAAAGGTGAAATTCAAAAAAAAGATAATTCTAGTTTGTCTAATATTTTTATTCTAAACGAAATGATAATGGACGAAATTGACATCTTAAACAATGAAAAAGACTGAATAAAAAATAAGCAAGATTAAGTTAACTCAAATTACAAGAACAAAAAGCAGTAATAACATTACTCTTTCTTCAATATTATCAAACTTCATATTATTTAAATCAGTTACAAAAAAAAACAACACAAAATGCTGATTACTAATTTCTTACGTATTTTTACGTGTTTATAATCTTCAGTATTCCTACGTTTAATTAAACACACATTCCAGCATACCTTTACATCGTTATTAATCTTTAAAAATATTTATTATGAAGTACACATTTAACATGGAAAACACCTTAAACGAAGAAGTAATTGTGAGTTGGTATGATTGGAACGACGGAACTCACGGCATATCAGCAGCAAATTATAATATTTCTGCAAATGGTCACCAAAAAATTGATGCACTAGAAAATGTAGTCATTCAAATTAGTGTTTTCAAAGCAAACAATAATCCCTTACTAAATGGCATATGGATGAATTTTTATGCAACAAAAAGAAACATGAAAATTGTTCAAAACAATGGAGTCACTTCTATTGAATACACTAAATAGTAAAATCTTGCCTTGAAACTATTATTACAAAGCTAAAGACAGGACAAAAAGAAGATTAAAACACATTTAATCTTCTTTTTGATTTTACAGTTTATATAGTATTAATTCTCCTCTACATAATCTGCAATAGAAATTTCGTTTATTAAAACATCTTTTAAAACGGCCTCACCATCTTTTACATAAACTAAAGCGTAAGTATTATTTGGTAAGGTATCGCGTTGAGCTGTTCTAAAAGCATCTTCGGCTGGTTTAGCTTTGTTTTCTTCCATATAAAAACGATCGAATGGTAAGTTAAAGGTCACTTTTTTATCGTATTTACTATACCAATTTACTTGGGTTTTTACGTAATCTTTTACATTTACTAAAGGCTCTTTACTTATCTCTGTTAATTTAGCAAAACCTAAACTATCTTCTTCAAAATATACGTAAATGTCTTGTTTTCTTTCCCAAGTAGAATCTACAGAAATAGCCGTATTTATATCGTATCTCAAAGTTATATATTTCCCTCTGTATGGATCGCTTGGATCTATAGGTTGAGTTCTAAACTTATATGCTTTTCCGTTTTTCAAAACAGCTTCTTGTCCAAAAATCATTTGCATTGGAACAAATAACTGTGCTATTACAACAAGTATAAATAGCGTGAATATGTATTTTAATTTCATCTTCTTAATGTGTTATTTTAATATTTTAGTTTCTTTAGATTTCTGCTTTTTAAGCATTACATAATTAGTTGCAAAAAAACCAATCCCTACAATTACAAACAGCAAACCTCGAATAACAAAACTCATGTTAGTATCGAAAAAACGACAAAATATTAAAGCTGTAATAATTATTAGCCCGTAATTTAAAACACCAAAATGCATTTTATCTACTCCTATTTTTATTGCATTTATTCCTAAAACTAATAACAATACATTGGTAATAACAGTTGGTGAGACATCGTTTTTTAAACCAACAAAAAACAACATCGTCATTATTATAAAGATGTAATGGAATAGGTTGAATTTGTCAACTTGTTTTTTCAGAAATAAATAAATTAAAACACCTAAAGCAACTACAAATAATACGATAACCAAGGTTGTTTCTTTTCCTGAGAAAGAAGAAATACGCAATACGTCTTCCCAAACCCATCTAAAACTTGCTATTAGCAATAAAACAACAGTTCCAAAAGATCCTAAAACCAAATAACCGTTTTGTCTTAATTTTAAATTATTTAATACTGGGAGTTTTCCTAAATTATAAAACAAACCGAATAAAATAATATAAGACAAGAAAATAAGCTCATCAAATTTTGTAATAAACGCACCCAAAGTAATAACGAGACTTATTGGTAATAACCAATTAAAAATCGACGTAATATTTGCTTTAGGCCTACTTTTAATTAGATTTATATAATATGGAAGTAGTAATAAAAGCAGCACTAAAAACAACCAAGGCGCTTTACTACCATTAGCATATCCATAGTTGCAAGCATATACAGTTGCGTACACAAGGTGTAATAATGCAAGTGCATGAGATTTTAAAAGATAGATTAGTGGTACGCAAAGTAAAATCCAGACCAACATATAATTAGTGAAATTTCCTGGAATATTGTAAATCTGACTTACCATTGCTATGGAAGCACCAACTGCAAAAAATAAAAACACGCCTGAGGCTTCTTTCCACGTTTGGCTTTTTTTCTTTAAAATTGAAAAACCAACCAATACTTGTCCAACTATTAATGGTGCAAAAGCAAAGAGTGTTTTAATTGTTTTAGAGAAATTATCCCAATTATGTGCTAGTATTAAAATAAGACCAAGTCCGACTAAAACAGAGCCTAACACCCCAAAAACGGTAAATAATCTATTAGGAGTTTCGTTTGTTTTAGATTGGTAATAACGCTCTATTTTCGAAGCAACATCTTGAGATATTACATCGTTTTCTACTAACTCTGGCAATTCTTTTATGAGTTTTGAATGCATTCGTGTTTTATTTAATATTTCATCAATTTAATCTTTTTTTTAAGCATAAGTATAAAACAAGAAGCTTTCCTAATTTATTTATACTCCTATATCCTTTTAAATTTAAAATGGCGCAACTAAAAGTCACGCCACTTAAGGTTAACTAACCTTCATCAAAACAAAACCTTAGATGTCTTCTGTTTCGTTGTTATCTATAAAAGCAATATCTCTAGTGTTTTTTTGCACAGCAATTCCGGCAAATAAACTTAAAGTAAAAGACATGCCATAGAATCCTTTTTCACTTAATTCTAAATCTGCATTCCACAAGCCAATAACTAATAAAGCTATTGCTGCAATACTTGCAAACCAACTTATACCGTAATACATTTCTGTAACTTGAATGTTTTCCATTTTATCTCTTACTGCTTTTTGCACAGAAATAACTGAGAACAAACCAAATAACAAAATGGTGAAATAATAGCCTTTTTCATTTAACGCCATAGTTGCATTCCATAAACCTACACAATAAGCAACTATACCAATTAATAACGCTGTCCACGATGCTCCAACAAAAGCTATTGTTGGTTTTTGGTCAAAAAATGGTTCTTCTTTTTTATTCTTTTTCTTTTTTTCTGCTTCTTTTAAAGAAACTGTTGTTTGATAATCCATAATTGTTTTTGTTTTAATGATTATGAAGCAAATATGCGACGTAATCTAAAGTTGACGAAAACAGTATTAACAAAAAACTGACGATATATTTTACACTATAACTTTAAATATTACTATATTTATATAGAATACAATTATATAACTGACGATTAAATGATAAATTTAAACGAAATAATAAGCACTTTTTCTAAAGATGAAAAGCTCCTCTTTGTTAATTACCTTGAAAAAAAGAACAAAAGGAGCGACACCAAAAACATTGCTTTGTTTAAATTATTAGCTAAAAACGAATTAGGTTCTAAGGCTGTTTTTCTAAAATTATATAACAAAACTCAAAAAGATGCCTACCATGCTTTAAGAAAAAGATTACACCTGTCTATTATAGATTTTATAGCCAATACTAGTTTAGAGGAAGAAAACTCTATAGACATGCAGCTTATAAAACACATTTTAGCATCGCGTACTTTTTTAGCCCGCAAACAATACAAGGTTGCTTATAAAATTTTAGATAAAGCTGAAGTTATAGCAAGCGAACATTTATTGTTTCCTATTTTAAATGAAATATATCACACCAAAATTCAATATGCTTACGCTAATCCTTCAATAGAGATTGATAGTGTTATTGAAAAATTTAAAATAAATCAGAAAAACTACTTCCTAGAAGACCAACTTAATATTGTTTATGCCAAAATTCGACAAATTATCGCGCAAGACCACCACGAAAGAAATAGCTTAGATTTTGAAAACCTACTTGAAAACACTTTTAAAGACTATAATATTAGTTTAAACGACTCTATGTCTTTTAAGTCCTTGTATCAATTAATTACAATAGTTAGTTTATCGGCTTTTGTAAGCAAAGATTACTATAAAATTGAACCGTTTTTGGTAAAAACATATCAGAAACTTAAGCAATACAAAAGCAAAGAGAAGCAGTTATATTACCATATTCAGGTATTGTACTTGGTAGCAAATACATTCTTCAGAAATAAAAAATTTACCGAATCTATAGAATATTTAGAGCTCATGCAAGCCCACATGTTAAAGCAGAACAAAAAACACAATTCTGCATTTAAACTTAAACACAATCTGTTATTAGCATTAAATCTTAATTACTCTAACCAACAAACGGAAGCCATTACATTACTAGAAACTTTACTCCTTAAAAAGCATAAAGACATCGAAACAGTACTAGATATAAGCTTAAGTCTGGCTATGTACTATATTCAAGCACAGGATTACAAAAAAGCGCATACACTATTTAAATCTTTCTACCATACAGATAATTATTACGAAACTAAAACTGGAAAAGAATGGGTTATTAAAAAGAATTTAGTTGAAATTATTCTACATATCGAATTAGAAAATATAGATTTAGTAGACTCACGATTACTAAGCTTTAAACGAAATTATTCCTCCTATTTAAAAAGCATAAACCAAAAACGCGTTATTATCTACCTACAGTTTATTGAAGCTTATTATAAAAACCCTGAAAGCATAAAAACAGAATCTTTTATTAATAAAATAGAACATGCCTTTGTTTGGGTAGAAGCTAAACGTGAAGACATTTTTGTAATGAGTTATTTTGCATGGCTAAAAAGTAAAATGGAAAATAGATCTTTATACACAGTAACATTAGAGTTGGTTACTAAAGCACAATCTGTTAATTAAAGCTTAAAAATCACTTAAGCATTAAACCATTTTATTTTTTTAATGTCTTAAGAATGAATAACAATTAAAACAATATAAAGATGAAAAAAATATTAATAGTAGCATTAGCCTTATTTGCTTTACAAGTAACAGCTCAAGACAAGAAAGAAGATAGAAAAGAGTTGCGAAAAGAAAAAATGGAGCAACATAAAAACATGGACCCAATAGAAATGGCGAAAATTAATACTAAAAAAATGACGCTTGCTTTAGATCTTTCTCAAGACCAACAAAACAAAGTTGAAAAACTAAACATTAAAAATGCAGAATTACGTAAAACTGGAATGGAAAAAAGAATGGCATTAAAAGATGCTGACAAAAAATTAACTCCAGACGATAAGCTAAAAAGGAAAAACGACAAACTAGATCATCAAATTGCGACAAAAAGAGAAATGAAAAAAATCTTAACTCCAGAGCAATATGAAAAGTATAACAAAATGTCTAAAAAAAGGATAATGAAAGGAAAACGTGGTAAGATGAAGCACAAAAAAGGTGAAAAAAGAGACCATAAAATGGAAAAGGAGTAATTTTACCTAAAACCTTTAAAAGTAAAAAAGTGCCGATTATCTATTCGGTACTTTTTTATTTGCAATCTTTAACAAAATAGCTTTACTTTGAGTTATTAACGTATAACAACTATAACAATGAAAAAAATATTTACATTTTGCTTTTTTGCATTTGCAATGTTAATTGGTACTCAATCTGCATTAGCTCAAGATAAAGTTAACACTAAAGAGAAAGCTTATCTTAAGGCAAAGGAAATGCGCTCTACATTAAAATTTAATGACAATACTTTAGAGCAAGTTTACAATGCATACCATGCATATGAAAAAAACTTAGCTGCTATAGAAGATTCTAAAGCGTCTGGAAACACAGAAGTTGTATCTAAATTAAACTACTCTTTACAAGCAGATTTAAAAACGGCTTTAGGTGAAGAATTATATAACAGGTATTTAAATATTACTAATAAAAAAACAGTTGAATAACTCAACTTCATAAAGCATAAAAAAGGCGATTACTACAAATAGTAATCGCCTTTTTTTTTCAGAAAACTTTATACTACTTAAAAACAGTATTACAAGCTTCTATTGTTTTATCTAAATCTTCATAAGTTAGCGCATCTGTAATAAACCAAGTTTCAAATGCACTTGGAGCAATATAAATACCCTGATTAAGCATGCCGTGAAAAAAGATTTTAAACATGTCGTTATTACCTTTTGCAGCAGTTTTAAAATCTATAACTTTAGTCTCATCAAAATGAACCGAAATCATAGAACCTACTCTATTAATAGTATGTGTAACATTGTTATTATTTAAAACTTTTGCTAAACCTTTATGAAGGTATTCGGTTTTTTCAGCTAAACGATTAAAAACATCTTTATCATTATTTAGCGTTGTAAGCATAGCTAATCCTGCAGCCATAGCTAGTGGATTCCCACTTAAAGTTCCCGCTTGATACACAGGACCTAAAGGTGCTAAGTGATTCATAATTTCATTTCTAGCGGCAAAGGCACCAACTGGCAAACCACCACCTATAACCTTACCAAAGCAAACAATATCTGCATCTACTCCATATAATTCCTGAACACCACCTTTTGCCAGGCGGAAACCCGTCATAACCTCATCGAAAACTAATAAAATATCATTAGCATCACAAAGTGATCTTAAACCTTGAAGAAAACCATCTAATGGTGGAATACAACCCATATTACCAGCAACTGGCTCTATAATTATACAAGCAATTTCATTTTTATTCGCATTAATTAGCGCTTCAACATTTGCTAAATCGTTAAAATTAGCAAGCAACGTATCTTTTGCTGTTCCTTCAGTAACTCCAGGACTATTTGGGCTACCAAAAGTCACTGCTCCACTTCCTGCTTGTATTAAAAACGAATCGCTATGTCCATGATAACAACCTGCAAATTTTATAATTTTATCTTTTCCAGTAAAACCTCTTGCTAATCTTACAGCACTCATACAAGCTTCTGTTCCAGAATTTACAAAACGAATTTTATCAATATTTGGTACCATTGACACTGCTAATTCTGCAATTTCAGTTTCAATTTCTGTTGGCATCCCAAAAGACGTTCCTTTTCTAGCTTTCTCGATTACAGCATTAACAACAGGCTCGAAAGCATGACCTAAAATCATTGGTCCCCAAGAATTAATGTAATCGATTAAGATGTTTCCATCTTCATCGTACAAATAAGCTCCTTTTGCTTCTTTAACAAATATTGGTGTTCCTCCAACTGCTTTAAATGCTCGAACTGGAGAATTTACTCCTCCAGGAATTACTTTTTCCGCTGCTGCGAAAAGAATGCTACTACGTTTATAAATCATTATAATTAATCTTTAGGAATGGGCTTAATAAATAACACTTGTCCTACAAACAAGTCGCTAGATTCTAAGCTATTTAATGCTTTTAATTCTGGTACTGAAATATTATACTTTCTTGATAAACCAAATAAAGTATCTCCCGAAACAACAGTATGTTTGTCGTTTACACTAGACTCAACACCTAAAACGTCGTTGTCAAAACGATATAATTGGTAACGCTCTATAAGGCTTATTAATTTTTGAGGATATTTTCTATCTGTTGCGTAACCTGCAGCTCTTAAACCTTTTGCCCAAGACTCATAATCGCCTTTTCCGAGTGCAAACAATCCTGCATAACGCTTACGTTCTTTTAAAAATAGCGAATGATCTCTAAATGAGTATTTTGAATTTTTATATTTTCTGAAACATTCTTGATCGGCATCATCATCATGATATATTTTCCCACCTGTCCATCCTTTATGGCATTTAATACCAAAGTGATTATTTGCCTCTGTAGACAAACGACCTTTTCCAGAACCAGACTCTAAAATACCTTGAGCTAAAGTAATACTTGCTGGCACACCATAATTACGCATTTCGTCTTGAGCTATATCACTATATATAGCAATATATTCGTCTGTAGGCGTTGCATAACTCTCTGATGTTTCAACAATAGTAACCTCTGGTTCTATTAAATCTTTAGACTTCTTTTTCGTTTTTGTTTTAACAACACGATGCGTTTTGTTTTTAGCCTTTTTGGTCGTTACTTTTTTACTTGAGCCACAACTAGAGACTAAAGCTAGTAAGCATAAAATTACAAATATTCTATTCATCAACTATTGTATTAATGGTGAATTTTTCTGTTTTAATCTGTTATTCATTCCTGCAATCCCTTGTAATCCTCCTGTGTGAATAACTAATATTTTTGAGCCTTTAGGAAAATAGTTATTACTAATCATATCCTTAATTCCAAATAACATCTTTCCTGTATAAATTGGATCTAACCTAATATTATTTAGAGCTTTAAACTCATTAATAAACGTTACCAATTCATTATTTATTTTGGCATAACCTCCAAAATGGTAATTGGTAATTAATTTCCAATTATCTTGTTTTGCAAATTTACTAATATCTTCTTGTAAAAAGTCTCCTTTTAAGGCCGAAAAACCCAAAACTTGTTGATTAGATTTAGAGCTATTTATTAAACCAGATAATGTCCCACCTGTTCCAACTGGTGCACAAATATAATCAAAACGAGAATCAGCTTCTGTTAAAATTTCCTCACAACCTTTTACTGCTAAAGTATTTGTACCACCTTCTGGAATATTATAAAAATCGCCAAATTCATTTCTTAAACGCTCAACAAAGTTTAAATCTTCTTTATTTCTAAAATCTGTTCTGCTAATAAACTTAAATTGCATACCACAGTCTTGAGCATATTTTAGTGTAGAATTGTCATTAATTTTAGATATTAATTCTTCACCTCTAATAATACCAATGGTTTTAAAATTATAAATTCTACCAACTTCTGCAACTGCTGCTATATGATTAGAAAACGCACCTCCAAAAGTTAAAAGCGTGTCCTTGCCTTCTTTTCTAGCTGCTTCTATATTATATTTTAATTTCCTGTATTTGTTTCCAGAAATAATAGAATGTATTGCGTCTTCTCGTTTTACAAAAAGCTCTACATTCAAATTACTTGATAAATCTACACGTAGATTAACACTATTTTCTAACTTAAAAATCATGAGCACGAATATACTTTAAAAAGCTCCAAAAACGACGTTGCTTTAAATAACTAAAATTTGTTTGATTTTGATAAGATTCTCGTTCAAAAGAAATATTCATATAAGCAGTGTACCAGTTCTTATATTGAATTAATCTAACAAGAAACTCAATACTATAAAAGATATAAAACGGGATTATTAACAGTTCAATCTGCTGTCTTAAATGTATCTTTTCATGGTTTATTAAAACCATATTTGTTTTCAAATATTTACGCTTCAGAAAAACAAAAGGAAAAATAGTTATACCAGTATAACCTTTAGGTACTATATATTTAGAAATTAAAATCACAAAATATTGGTTTCAAAAATCACTCCATTATCAATGTCTTGGGAATGACAGTTTATTGGGAACCTTGGTTTTACACCAAGGAAATTTTGTTCTAATTTACATTATATTTGTAATATACTTATGAAAAAACACATTCCAATAGAAGAAGGCGACTATTATTTAACGCCTGAAGGCTACAGATGCTTCACTGAACAATACCACCTAAAACGAGGTTATTGCTGCGAAAGTGGCTGCAGACATTGCCCTTACGGATTCGATAAAAATACTAATTCAATAAAAAAAAAGAATTAACCACAATGAATTCTACTTTTAAAACACAAATTCTAGAAGGTATTCCTGAGCATTTACCAGCTCCAAAACCTTACGAAAAAAACATAAATCACGCGCCTAAACGCAAAGCTATTCTTTCTAAAGAAGAAGAGAAATTAGCTTTACGAAATGCTTTAAGGTATTTCGACAAGAAAGACCATAAAGAACTAATTTTAGAGTTTAAAAACGAGTTAGACACTTACGGTAGGATATACATGTATCGCTTACGTCCAGATTACAAAATGTATGCGAGACCAATAAGTGAATATCCTGCAAAATCTAAACAAGCAGCTGCAATTATGTTAATGATTCAGAATAACTTAGATTATGCAGTCGCACAACATCCTCACGAATTGATTACTTATGGTGGAAATGGTGGCGTTTTTTCTAATTGGGCACAATATCGCTTAACAATGAAATATTTAGCCGAAATGAATGACGAGCAAACACTAACAATGTATTCTGGTCACCCTATGGGTTTATTTCCTTCGCATAAAGAAGCACCTCGTGTTGTTGTTACAAATGGAATGATGATTCCTAATTACTCTCAACCAGACGATTGGGAAAAATTTAATGCATTAGGCGTTACACAATATGGACAAATGACTGCAGGAAGTTATATGTACATTGGTCCGCAAGGAATTGTACATGGTACAACTATAACTGTTTTAAATGCATTTAGAAAAATAAATAAAGAACCAAAGGGAAATCTTTTTGTTACTTCTGGATTAGGCGGAATGTCTGGTGCACAACCAAAAGCAGGGAATATTGCTGGCTGTATAACGGTTTGTGCAGAAGTAAACCCGAAAATTACACAAGTACGTTTAGACCAAGGTTGGATAGATGAAAAAATCACCAATTTAGATGCATTGGTAACACGTGTAAATAAAGCTAAAGCTGAAAAACAAACCATTTCAATAGCCTACTTAGGAAACATTGTAGACGTTTGGGAGAAGTTTGACGAAGCGAATGTTCATATCGATTTAGGAAGCGACCAAACCTCGCTTCACAATCCTTGGGCTGGAGGTTATTATCCAACAGGAATATCTTTTGAAGATGCAAACGATATGATGGCTAATAATCCAGAGCAATTTAAAATTGAAGTTCAAAAAACACTCTGTCGTCATGCAGATGCTATTAATAAACATACAGCAAAAGGCACTTATTTCTTCGATTATGGAAATGCTTTTTTATTAGAAGCCTCTCGTGCTGGAGCAGATATTATGGCTAAAAACGGTATCGATTTTAGATATCCAAGCTATGTTCAAGACATAATGGGTCCAATGTGTTTCGATTATGGTTTTGGGCCATTCCGCTGGGTTTGTGCTTCAGGTAAACCAGAAGACTTAGCAAAGACAGATGCTATTGCTTGTGCCGTTTTAGAAGAAATAAAGAAGAACTCTCCAAAGGAGATTCAGCAACAAATGACTGATAACATCCAATGGATAAAAGGTGCACAAGAAAACAAATTAGTTGTTGGCTCTCAAGCTAGAATATTATACGCAGATGCTGAAGGTCGTGCAAAAATAGCAGAAGCCTTTAACCAAGCCATTGCTAAAGGAGAGATTGAAACGGTTATTTTAGGACGAGATCATCATGATGTTTCTGGAACAGATTCTCCGTACAGAGAGACTAGCAATATTTACGATGGCTCTCGCTTTACAGCAGATATGGCAATCCAGAATGTTATTGGAGACAGCTTTCGTGGAGCAACTTGGGTAAGCATCCATAATGGTGGTGGCGTTGGCTGGGGAGAAGTTATAAATGGTGGATTTGGTATGGTTCTTGATGGTAGTAAAGAAGCTTCAAAACGCTTAAAATCAATGTTATTCTGGGATGTTAATAATGGGATCTCTAGAAGAAGTTGGGCAAGAAACGAAGGTGCTGTTTTTGCAATAAAACGCGCTATGGAAATCGAACCTAACCTAAAAGTAACATTGCCAAATATTGTAGATGATGCTATAATTGACTCGTTATAACCTTTAACATCTTTTTACTATGAAAAAATTAATAAAAAAAACATTACCATTTCTAGCGTTACTTATTATTGCTAGTTCTTGTACTTCGGTTCGGGTAGCTTCCGATTACGATAAAAATGCCGACTTTAATTCGTATAAAACCTTTGCGTTTTTTAAAACAGGAATTGATAAAGCAGAAATTAGCGATTTAGACAAACGTAGAATTTTACGCGCTATAGAAACAGAACTTTTAGCTAAAGGTTTTACTAAGTCTGAAAACCCAGATTTACTAGTGAGTCTTTTTACAAAAGAAAGACAAGAAGTAAACGTATACAATAATGGCTATGGAGCTTATGGTTATGGTTGGGGATGGAGTCCATTCTATAACAACTTTAATAACAATGTAAGTACCTCAACTCAAGGAAGTTTATATATAGATTTAATAGACGCTAAGAAGAAAGAACTTGTTTGGCAAGGAAAAGGCTCTGGTTACTTAAACACATCTTCTAATGTAGACAAAAGAGAAGCTAGAATTAAAGAGTTTGTTGCAGAAATTATGACAAAATATCCTCCAGGATTAGAAAAATAAAAATACACTAAAAGCGACTCTTTAATGAGTCGCTTTTTTTATGGAAGATAAACTTTAGCATGACCATTATCTACTAACCATTTATTAAGATCTAATCCATCAATAAGAATAGTTGCCAAATAACGTCCATATTTGCCCTGTTTATCTTTATAAGAATGTATTTCTACTTCTTTATCTAAAATCATTTCACGCACGATATCTCTTACCTTCTTCCCTTCTATTTTTTCTGCGCCTCGCATTTCTGGAGTATCAATACCAAAAAGTCTTAATTTCATTTCTTGAGAATGAAGAAACCCTAAATCCACAACTGCAGTAACAGTATCTCCATCGTAAACGGCTATTATTTTTGCTTTGTAATTATACATTTTTTATTTATTTTATTAAATATAACAGTTAACTAACTCATAATCAACAAAAATTAATTAAATCATTTACCTTAAGAAGGTGATTAATTATTCCTTCATTGAAAGTTGTTTGCTTTGAATACGACAAAGTGAGTAGTTTTATAAAAATTAAAATCAACAATGTCTATATTAAAAACTGTTTCAGTTCTCCTTTTTGCATTTGTATTCTTTTCATGTAATAATAAAAATAATACCACAACTGATTCTTTAGAAGAAACCGTTAGCACTTCTGAAAACGATAAATTGACAAAATCTCAGATAATTTTAAATGAAACAATCGCTGCTCATGGTGGTGATTTATATAATTCAGCACATTATTCTTTCGTTTTTAGAGATAAAATTTATCAATTTAAAAACGACGGAAACAACTATGAATATAGAAAAAACTATAACAAAGATGAGTCTACAATAAATGATATTTTAACAAACGAGAATTTTAAGAGAATAATTAATGGAAAACCTGTAGAACTTTCTGAGAAAGAAATTACAAGTGGAACCGGCTCAATAAACTCTGTTATTTATTTTGCAACTCTTCCATATAAACTAAGTGACAAAGCTGTAAATTCTAAATATATTGAAAGCACCATCATTAAAGGCAAGAGTTACGATGCTATAGAAATTACATTTAATAAAGAAGGTGGTGGAGAAGACCATGATGACGAATTTTACTATTGGATAAATAAAGACACAAAAAAGATAGGTTATTTGGCTTACAGCTATAAAGTAAATAAAGGTGGTGTTCGTTTTAGAAGTGCTTACAATACTAGGGTTATAGATAGCATAACATTTCAAGATTATATAAATTATAAAGCTGAAGTTGAAACGCCTTTAAAAGATTTACCTGCTCTTTATGAAGCTGGTAAACTAATAGAGCTTTCTAAAATTGAAACTGAAAATATAATTAATTTAAACAAAAACTAAAATGAATAAATTACTATTTATTATCGCAGTTGTATTAATGGGAACGACTGTAAATGCACAAAAATTTGCAAAAATGGACAAAAGCCCAATGGATCGCGCTTATTATCCAGATGAAGCACCACACAGAACTTTTGAAAAAAATATTGCTAAACAAAAAGCTTTATTTCCGCAAATGAGAGTTACTTATTCTCGTCCTGCTAAAAAAGGGAGAGAAGTATTTGGAAAACTTTTGAAATTTGGAGAAGCTTGGAGAATTGGAGCAAACGAATCTACAGAAATTCTATTTTTAAATGATGTGCTTTTTGGCGGAAAAGAGATAAAAGCAGGACGTTATACTTTAATTATTATTCCTACTGAAAAAGAATGGACATTAAAGTTAAACACAGAATTAGATGGTTGGGGAAATTACGGTTACGATGCTAGTAAAGATATTGCTAGTGTTACTGTACCTGTAACAAAAAGCACTAAAGAGATTGAGAACTTATCGATTGCTTTATACGAAGCTTCAGAAAAAAAGGTGCATTTAAAAATAGGTTGGGATGCAACAGTTGCCGAATTTCCTATTACTTTAAAATAAACATATTAAAAACAAAAAAGCTTCACAAATGTGAAGCTTTTTACTTAGTTACAATGTCAAGCCCTAATATAGTCTACAACAACTACTCTACTAATATTTTATACTCCCAAGGTTCTAATGTTATTGCATCTCCATTAATTTCGAATGCAGTGTTTGACATATAATCTATATACTTTCCTTTTTGTGGCAAACTTGTTTTCAAAGCTTTATCAGACATGTTCGCAAAATATATAATAGCACTTCCATTTTTACTTCGTTTAAATGCTAAAACATTTTTATTAGCAACTTCTATTTCTTCGAAGGAAGCAGCATATTTCCCTCCATGTAAAGCAGAACTAGTGATTTTAAGCTTAGCTAGTTTCTCTAACAATTTCCATGTATTTCCTTTGGTATGCGGAAAACTATCTTTCTCAAAAAATAATAATTTGTGATCTAAGTCATACTCTTGACCAGAATAAATTAATGGCATTCCTGGTGTTAAATAACTTAAAACGGTCATGGTTTCACTAGCATCACCCATACGTTCTTTTATAGTTCCATTCCAAGAATTTTCATCATGGTTGGTTACAAAGTTCATAAGGATATTATTAGCTTCATAAGTTTCATTTCTATCTTTCATATACGTTATAAAAGCTGTTGCTTTTTCTTCGCCTTGAGCTATTTTATTCATAGCATGATGTCCATCCCAAGCATAACCCATATCAAATAATCCCTTTTTAAACAATTCTGGCTCCCAAGCTTCAGCAAGCATAAAGATGTCTTTTTTAGCACGTAATTCTGGAATGGCTTGTTCCCAAAAATTCGTTGGTACAGATCCTGCAACATCACATCTAAAACCATCAATACCTTCTTTTGTTAGCCAATAACTCATATCTACAATCATTGCTTTACGCATCTCCTGGTTGTTGTAATTTAAATCTGCAACATCTGTCCAATCGGTTCCTTCTGGATGCACCACTTCACCCTTATCGTTTTGCGTGTAATATTCTGGGTTGGTTTTTAACCACATATGATCCCAACCTGTGTGATTAGGAACCCAATCCAATATTACATAAATTCCATTATCATGAGCAGTAGTTACCAAGCTTCTAAAATCTTCGATAGTTCCAAATTCTGGGTTGATTTTAGTGAAATCGGACACTGCATAGTAGCTTCCTAAATATTTACCTTGTTCTGTTTCTGGAAAGTCGGTTGCAAACTTGCTGTTTTCTCCTCCTGTTGCTTTACGTTTTGTTTCTGAAATAGGAAAAACAGGCATTAACCAAATCACTTTTACACCTAATTGTTTTAACTGCGGAATGTCTTTTGTGAATTGTTCAAAAGTTCCTTCTGGTGAATATTGTCTGATGTTTGCTTCGTAAATAACCGCAGTTTCTAAGTCTGAGTCTGATATTGGTTGAAGTGTTGTTTTTTCTTCTAAAACTTGTTTTACGTCTTCTTGTTTTTTCTCTTCTTTACAAGCCAAAATGGTTATAAAAAAAACTAATGCTATTACTTTTTTCATGGTCGTTTTTATTATTGTTTTTCTATTAAAATAATATTTGTTTCTGCTTCTATTGTAATTGTTCCATTTTTAACTTCAAGCGTTTGTCCTGAGTAAAAATCCGTGACCTGTTCTCCTTCTTTAAAAACGGAAGACACGTTAATGTTATGTTTGCCTTTTGGCAAGTCTAAACCAATAATAACTTCGTCTTTAAAATCTGCTTTGGTATAACGTCTACTAAATACGTAAGGCGTGTCATTTATCATTTTATGTTTTCCTGCTCCAACTGCTGGATGGTTGCGTCTAAACTGACCTAGTTTTTGCCAATGGATTAATAAGTCTTGTTTGTATGGCATTTCGTTCCAATTCATGAAACTTCTTAATGTTGCATCTCCAACTGTACCTTCTATGGTTAAATCTCTTGCAGACTCGTCTCCATAATATATTTGAGTTGCTCCAGGAGATAGTAATAAACGTGTAGCAGTTTCGTATGTTTTTTCTCTGTTGGCATCAAATGGTTGTCCATCGTCATGAGAGGTTAAATAGTTTAAAACTCCGTAGTCTTTTAAGTTACTATTTAAAATACTATCGTAATTTTTAAACTGCTCCTCATACGTTTGTTGTGCAGCATTCCATTTAAATTCAAAATTGATTAGACTATTAAAAGCATCATCAAAATAGTTGACTTTTTTATCTCCAAAATCGAAAGCTGTTCCTGCCGAAATTCCGTAATTATAAACTTCTCCTACCAAGTAAAAGTTAGTATCGTCTAATACCTTCTTTGGGTTGTTCTGTTTAAATTCCGCGAAAGCGTTATCACAAATAGTTTTAAGTTCTTGCCAAACGTAAGCTTCGGTGTGCTTTACGGTATCTACTCTGTAACCATCAATCCCGAAATCCTTTACGTAATCACTTAACCATTTCATGATATAAAAACGAGGTGCACGAGGATAACCTGTGGTTTTAAAAAACGCATCTAACTCAGTAACTTCTTCGTTATAACGACCTTCAGCTTTCCATTTTTCAACTAATTGTGATGGTAACTCTACAGCATCATTGCTTTCTGTTTTAATGTCTGGAAGATTTTTAACCAACGTGCAGGTTACGGTATTATCGTAATTTTTATAATTACATTGTGGTCCAGTTCTTACCCAGTCGTTTGGCCAAACAGGATCTTTATCTGTTACTGGTCCTGTGTGATTAATAACTGCGTCTAACAAGATTCGGATGCCTATTTTATGTGCAGCATCAACTAATTTTTTTAAGTCATCTTTGGTTCCTAAATTGGCGTCAATATTGGTCCAATCTTTAGTCCAATAGCCATGAAACCCGTAAGTTACTCCAGTACCTTCGTCTGTACCACCATGAATTTGTTCAACAACTGGTGACATCCAAATGGCGTTTACACCTAAATTAGTAAAATAACCATCTTCAATTTTTTGAGTAACTCCTTTTAAGTCACCTCCTTCAAAACCACGTAAAACACCTATTTCTTTGGTTCTGTCGTAATTAACATCGTTGGTTATATCTCCATTATTAAAACGGTCTGTTAACAGAAAATAGACGTTTGCTGCTTCCCAAACAAAAGGTGTTTTGGCTTCTTCTTTTGGTTGAATTTTGGCTAAATCTGGATTTGCTTTCGAATTTGTTTTACAACTGAAAGCTGATAGTATTATTGCTATTAAAAGTATGCTCTTTTTCATGTTATACTTAATATTTAATTTGTGCTTCAACGTCTTTTAACGTATTCCAATTCACTTGAAAAGTCAATATTTTTGTTGTTGAATTATAATTGAAATCTATTTTTTTTCTGTTGAATTTTATACGTTTTGGATCCTTTGGGAAATTATGAATAATAACGTCTATGCTTTTTGTTGACGTTGCATAATTAGCACCTATTTCAGCTTCAAATTCTAACTCTAAACTTTTTGTATTCGTTTCAGATTCAAACTCCAGAATTTCATATTCACCCTTTTCAAAAGCATTTCTAGTAGTACCATCGTCATTATATAATGTACGTTCACTTTCGGTAACTGCTTCATCAAAATAATAATGTAAGTCAAACGTGTTTCCGTTATATTCTGCTGTGCTTTGCATTGGTTTTGCTATCGGAATAAATGCACCGCCACGAACATAGGTTGGAATGTTATTTTCTTCTGTTTTAACAGAAAGATTTTGTCCTCCAGTTACTTTTTTATTGGTATAAAAATTAAACCAATTACTGTTTTTCGGAAAATAAACTTCAGCTTCTTTTTGATTAGGGTTTACAATTGGAGTGATTAAAAAATCATGTCCCCAAAGGTATGTTGATGCGCTATTTAATAATTGATGATTATCGTCTTCATCAAAAAATAACGGTCGCATTAAAGGTGCTCCAGTTTGATTATTTTCAAACACTAAATTGTAATTATAAGGTAATAAATTATATCGCAACTCAATAGCTTGTTTTGCTAACGCTTTGGCTTTATAGCTTCTATACACAGGTTCTGCAGGTACATCTTCCTGCGCATGTGGTCTATAAACAGGTTGAAAAACGCCATATTGCAACCAACGCGCATACAACTCGTCGTCTAAATTATTACCTGCAAATCCACCTAAATCGCTATGCATATAGGCTAAACCTTGCATTCCCATTTGTAATGCAATTTCTGGTTGAGATTGTAATCCGCCCCATGTTCTATTAACATCTCCAGACCAAGGAATCATCCCGAAACGTTGCGAGCCTGAACTTCCTGCACGCATTAAAATGAATGGTCTTGTGTTTGGGAAATTTTTACTGTACATGTCTTGCACTAGTTCTGCCCAATGATGACCATAAATATTATGCACTTCGTCTGCTGTTCCTGTGGCGTGTTGTAATCCTTTAGGATGTACTTCTGGTTCTCCTAAATCTCCCCAAACACCAGATACACCCAAATCTGATAAGTCTTTATAAATATTTTGAAACCATTGTTTCCCCTTTGGATTATAAATATCTATCAATCCTGTGTTTCCAAAATAGAAATCGAAAGTAAATGGATTTCCAATAGAATCCTTAGCCAGAACATCTTCTTTTACTGCTTCTTCCCATCGCTTAGAGGTTGTTAAAATAAAAGGTTCTGTAACCAAAACCGTTTTCACGTTGTTGTCTTTTAATCCTTTTACCATTTGTTTTGGATTAGGAAAAGAATCGCGATCAAACGCTAGGTTCCCCATAGTCCCTTGGACGGTTTTTCCAAACCAAAAGATGTCAATAATTATGGCATCTAACGGAATCTTCTCGTCTCTAAACTTCTTAACCGTTGCTTCGACTTCTTGTTGCGAATGATAACCAAAGCGACTAGAAAAATTACCTAAAGCCCAACGTGGTGGCATAGGTTGTCTACCTGTCAATTTGGTATAGTTTTTAGTTAAGTCTAACCAAGATTCTCCAACCACAACCTGATAGGTTTTTCTGCCAGAAATAGTCTCGTACGTTAACGTATTGTCTTTTTTACTATCTAAATCTAAAAACCCTATTGGTGCATTGTCAAAATGAATTAAATACTTATTGGATGACACGACGATTGGCATCGTGTAATTCATTAATTCACTTCTATCTTCATAACCATAATGTGCTTTATTGTACAATTCTAAGCGATTACCTCTTCTGTTCATGCCTAACGCTCTTGCGCCTCCACCATATAAAACTTCTTTTGGAGTTAGGTTTAATTGGATGGTTTCGAATTCGTCAGTTTTCTGATAACCATTTTTTTCTGAGGTGACTTCTTTTCCGTTATACCAATATGAAATATGAAAAGGTGCTTTAGTGATTTGCACCGTTAAACCTTTAGATTGTAATGAGATTTGAGCATTGTTTTCATTATAACTTACATCTGAAAAAGCATCTTTTAAAACTACTGCATGTGATGGTTTTAATAATTCTGTTTCACCTGCTGGAACAAATGTAGTTTCAGTAATTTCTGGCGTATAAAACTGAATTTTATATGTTCCGTCGGAAACGTTTATTTGTAATTGATTGTCTTTAAAATTCGCCTTTATAAATTCTCGTTTTTCAATAGCATCTTCAAATAACCATGTGATAGCCTCTTCAAAGTTATTTCGCCATAAGGCTTCATTATGCTTACCTTTAGGAACAACTTTAGATTGTATGTTATCCTCTGCAAAACCATTGTCTTGTAAAACAGTAATCATGTCCTCCATGTCTATTACTGTTTGGCTAATCTCATTATATCCTGCGTTGTCGCCTTCTTTTCCTCCTGCTAAAAAGTACATTTTTGTATTTTGAAGATTAGCATGTTTTTTAGTAAACTCATTTACTTCTGGAGCAAACCAAAATGCAGGTGAATACACACCAACTTTACCAAAAACATTTGGATATTTTAACGCTGCATAATGCGAAATTAAGCCTCCCATGGAGCTTCCAAAAACGGCTGTATTATTCCTGTCTTTTTTAGTATTATAATTAGTATCAATGTATGGTTTTAATGTTTTTACAATAAAATCTACATACGCTTCTCCTTCCCCTCCACCATATTTGTTGTTTACCCAAGGAGAATATTCATCTAATCGTTTAGACTCACCATTATCTACACCAACAACAATAAGTTTTAAGTTGGCTTTAAATAATTTATCTAAAGTTTCGTCTACATTCCACTCGCCATAACCAGAAGTAGTTACGTCAAAAATATTTTGACCATCGTGCATATAAACTACAGGATAATCTTGCTTTGATGTGTTATAATCTGGTGGTAAATAAATAGAAACCCGACGTTTTCTATTAAGTTGTGGTATATTAAATGTTTCCGAAATAATAGAAACATTTTTTGAAGCTGTAGAGACTTCCTTAGTGTCAAACAAATGACTCCAACCTGCAATTTTTACATGTATTGTGTCGTTAGGTTTGTTAAACTTATAAATACGATTATCTATTGTCTCACCTGTATTGCTGCTCTCTGAAGCATCCCAATTACCTAAGCTAAACTTATATAAAATACGTTGTTCTATTTTAGGAAGTGTGATTTGAAACTGTTCATTTACTAATTGTAACTGGTAGTCTTTATGTCCTCCAGACCAACCTTCAAAATCACCTGAAATAAATATAGTTGCTTCTTTTGGTGTGTCTTTTGGAAGTTCATCAATAATTATTGTGACTTGTGCAACTGTTACTTGAAAAAGTAAAAATGATAATATGTATAATAAATTTTTCATGTTTAATCTTTAAAAGTGGATTCCGCATCAAGTGCGGAATGACAAACAATTATATTTTTGTGGTTAGCAACAAACTTCCTCTTTCGTTTAAGATAATTTCATCTTGCCACTTGAAAGTTTCACCAGAAATTATATTTTTTAATATTTTTCCTTGTAATCCTACTTCTTCAAAACGTTTTAAATCTATAGTGATTGGTTCTTCATTTTTATTAATGATTAAAACAACGGTTTCTCCTTCAATAATTCTGAATAGAAAATAGGTCCCCATAAAAGGTGCAAAATGAATGGTTTTCCCATCATGCATAGCAGCACTTGATTTTCTGTAATTCAACACTTTTTTAAGAAACAATTGCATGTCCTTTTGAGCGTCTGTTAAACCTTCTGATGTAAAAGCATTTGCTGAATCCCCTTGCCAACCTCCTGGAAAATCGGCACGAATTAAACCATGATCTCCTGGTTTAGCAAAGTCATTCATTAAAATTTCGGTACCATAATATATTTGCGGAATACGCGGTAAAGCTAAGACATAACTTAAAGCTGTTTTTGTGTTTGGTATGTCGCCTTTTAATTGTGTAAAAATGCGACTCATATCATGATTATCTGGAAAAATCATTATGTCTTTAGGTGATGCATAGGCAAAATCATTAGCTAAACCTTCGTAGATTTTGACTAATCCCGTATCCCATTTTTCTGCTTCGTTTAAAGCGTCTACAATATTTTTTTGCATGGCAAAATCCATGGTTGACCTTAAATTAGATTGGTAACCATCTTTATTTTTATGTCCATCTTGCCAATAGGCAATTAGCAATGGGTTTGTACTCCACTCTTCTCCAACAACACTAAAATTAGGATATTCGGTCATGATTGCTCCAGCCCAATTTGCCATAAAAGTTTTGTCTGAATAGGGATACGTATCTTGTCTAATTCCAGTTAAATTTAAAGTTTCAATCCACCAAATACTATTTTGAATAATATAGTTAGCCATATATAAATTTCGCTGATTTAAATCTGGCATTGCAGATACAAACCAACCTTCAGCCATTTCCTTTTTATCGCGTTTTGCAGCGTACAAATCTTGATTACTTGTACGTCTATGATTGGAGTTGTTTAAGGATTGTTTATTCTCAAAACGTTCTTGTTGGTTTACCCAATCTTTAAACGGTAAATCTTGCATCCACCAGTGCTCGCTTCCACAATGATTTGCTACTTGATCCATTATTAAACCAATGCTTTTTGCTTTGGATTTATCTGATAATTCTTTGTATTCCTCTAAGGTTCCGTAACGTGGATCGACTTGATAAAAATCGGTCATTGCATACCCATGATATGACGACTCTGGCATGTCGTTGGTTAATAAAGGACACGACCAAATTTGGGTAAAACCCATCTCTTGAATGTAATCTAAATGCTGAATAATCCCTTTTATATCTCCACCATGTCTACCATAATCGTCTTGTTTGTTTATGGTTTTTTCATTTAAACTAACATTAATATCATTTGATGCATCTCCATTAGCAAAGCGATCTGGAGTTATTAAATAAATAGCATCACTGCTATCAAAACCTTGAAAATAGGAAGGGTCTATTTCTCTATCTTTTAATTGATAGGTTTGCACCAATTGTTTTCCGTCTTTAAAATTAAAGTAGATATTAAATTGTCCTGCTTTAGTGTTGTCTGAAACATTTAAATCTAAAAACAAATAATTTGGACTATCAGCTTTATGTACTTCCTTTATAGAAACGCCTTGATAATTAATGCTTGGTGATGCTTCAGAAATATTAGGATGTTTGACTAATAATTGAAATTGTGTATTTTTAAAACCAACCCACCAATTAGGTGGCTCGACTCTTTCTATATCGTTTTTAACTTCGGTAATGCCCTCAGAAACTATCGTTTTTTCTGTTTCATTTTTACAAGAAAAACTAGCACTAATTAATATGATTAATGCTATGTGTATTAATTTTTTCATCTTAATTAGTGCATTTAGTTTAAATTTTCACTAAATTATTTGGTGAAACAGTCAAGGGATTACTATTTACTATTATTTTTAAATCTATGTTGCCTTCTAACTTGAAAGTCGTTTCAGATTGTGACACATTCACTTTTAAAATTTGATCTCTAAAATTCACTTTAAACGAGTAAGCATCCCATTCTTTTGGAATACGTGGTTCAAAATTTAGCATGTCATTTTTTATACGCATACCTCCAAAACCTTCAACAATACTCATCCAAGTTCCTGCCATACTGGTAATATGCAAACCTTCTTCTACCTCTTTATTATAATCGTCTAAATCTAAGCGAGATGTGCGTAAGTAAAAGGTGTAAGCTTGATCCATTTGATTCAATTTAGCAGCCTGAATACTATGTACACAAGGTGATAATGAACTTTCGTGAACTGTAAATGGTTCGTAAAAATCGAAATGACGTTTCAACTCTTCAGTTGAAAATTGATCTTCAAAAAAGTAGAAACCTTGTAAAGTATCTGCTTGTTTAATATATGGCGAACGTAAAATTCTATCCCAACTCCATTTTTGATTTATAGGTCTATCTACTTTTGGTAAGTCTGCAACTGTAATTAATTCTTTATCTAAAAAGCCATCTTGTTGTAAAAACACTTGATGCTTTTCAGAATATGGAAAGTACATATTATCAGCTACCTTTTTCCATGCATGCAACTCTTCGTGCGTGATTTTTGTTTTACCAGCAATACGCAAGTAGTCGTCGTTATAACCTTCTTTTACTTTATCTATATTTTCTAAAGCATAATCAATACACCATTTTGCTAAATAATTAGTGTAAAAATTATTGTTGATGTTATTTTCATATTCATTTGGACCGGTAACACCTAAAATAACATACTGGTTTTTATCTGTTGAAAACGTGGCGCGTTGTTGCCAAAATCTTGCTATTCCGATAAGGACTTCTAGTCCCATTTCTGGAATATAAGTATAATCTCCGGTGTAACGATAGTAATTAAAAACTGCAAATGCTATAGCTCCATTACGGTGGATTTCCTCGAAGGTAATTTCCCATTCGTTATGGCACTCTTCACCATTCATGGTTACCATTGGATATAATGCTGCTCCGTTTTTGAAACCTAACTTCTCCGCATTTTCAATCGCTTTTTCTAAATGATTATAACGATATTTTAATAAGTTACGTGCAACTTTTTGGTCTTTGGTAGCCATGTAAAACGGTATGCAATACGCTTCGGTGTCCCAATAGGTACTTCCTCCATATTTTTCGCCTGTAAATCCTTTTGGACCAATATTTAAACTAGAATCCTTTCCTAAATAGGTTTGATTTAGTTGAAAAATATTAAAACGAATCCCTTGTTGTGCTTTAACATCTCCATCGATAGTGATGTCTGACATTTTCCAAATCGCAGTCCAAGCTTGTTTTTGATCTTCTAACAATTGAGAAAACCCTTTGTCTGAAGCAGTGTGTAATGCTTTTTTTGCTGCTGAAACTAATTGCATTTTATCATGATTACGATCTACCGTATAACCTCCAAACTTAACAACACTTGCGGTTTCGCCTGTATTGACCGAAACTTTATAAGTAAATGCAATTGAATTTGATTGCTGAGCAACTTCAGGTTTCTGATCTTGTTTTTGGTTATTTACAAAAACTGAAGACTCCATAAATGTACAGGTATGAAAACCAGTTTTCATAGTTTTTGCTTCAATAAACGCTTGTTTATCTTCTGTAGACACCTTTAAAGTGTCCCAAAATTGGTCATCCCAATTGGTATCTTCATTGGTAATACCTGAATCTAAATACGGTTGAAACTTAATTGTAGCATCACCATTTAAAGGTATTACTTGGTAGTTAATTGCTCCTAATTCGTCTAAATCTAAACTTAAAAAACGTGTTGTTTTAACTTCTACTTGTAGTTTGTTTTGAAGCGTTGCAGTAAATGATCTAGACAACCAACCCTCTTTCATATTTAGCTCTCTTCTAAAATCACCGACTTTAGCACACGTATTTAAATCTAATTGTTCTCCATTAATTTCTACATTAATACCTATCCAACTTGGTGCGTTTAACACCTTAGCAAAATACTCTGGATAGCCATTTTTCCACCAACCTACTCTAGTTTTGTCTGGATAATAAACACCTGCAATGTAACTTCCTTGAAAGGTTGGGCCTGAATAGTGCTCTTCAAAATTAGCGCGCTGACCCATTGCACCATTTCCGATACTAAATAAACTTTCTGAAGATTTTACGCGATCGGCATCAAAACCTTCTTCAATTATAGACCAATTGTCTGGTTGTATATAATCTTGATTCATTTTTATATTTTTTTGATGAAAGACACTTCGACAGTACGTAGTGAAACTTTCTACTTTCTTATCTATTTATTAATTCTTCTATGAAGCTATTTTCTATTTCAGTAAAATCTGAAAAAATATAATCTGCTTCTTGTAATACGTTTTTCTCGCCAATACCAATAGAAATCATGTTTGCAGTATTTGCAGCTTGTACACCTGCTACTGAATCTTCAAATACAATACAATCTTCTGGCTTCATTTTTAAATGCTGTGCAGCTATTAAAAAGACTTCTGGGTCTGGTTTTGCTTTACTAACATCGTTACCATCTACTATCGCATCAAACTTTGAAAGTAAATTCACTTTTTCCAAAATTGGCCGTGCATTTTTACTAGCAGAACCTAATGAAATGGGTTGTTGCTTCTTGATTAAATAATCTAAAATTTTTGGTACATCAGGTAAAATTTCTTCATCATTCATTTTTGCAATGAAGCTTAAATACTCTTCATTTTTTTTACCCATTAATGATGCAAACTGTTCTTCTGAAATGGTTTTGTTTCCCCATTCTAATATTTTTTCTAATGATTTTACTCGGCTAACGCCTTTAAGTTGTTCGTTTTGCTCGTGCGTAAAATCAATATCTATACTTTTTGCAAGGTTTTGCCAAGCTAAAAAGTGATATTTGGCAGTGTCTACAATAACACCATCTAAATCGAATATGAATCCTTTTTTACTCATCTTTTAAATTTCTTCTGCTTGGTACGTAATTGCGTTTTTGTTGGTAATTAACAAGTTACAAAGCCCTGCAATTATTAAACTAATTCCTGCAACTGTCATGGCATTTATAGCTTCTTTACCTAATAATCCTGAGATAAAATTAATACCTCCAAGTGCTGCAATAATTTGTGGAATTACAATAAACATATTGAAGATTCCCATGAACATTCCCATCTTTTTGGGATCGACAGAACTTGATAACATAGCGTATGGCATGGATAAAATACTACCCCAAGCAAACCCGATTAATGCAAAGCACCATTTTAAGTTTTCGGGAGAGGTATAATTCATTAACACAAAACCTAAACCTCCTAATATAAGCGATGCCATGTGGACATACTTTCTGTTAATTTTTTTTCTAGAGGTATAAAAGACTAATAATAAGGCAAACGCCATAGATGACAAACCGTAAACTCCCATTGCAGATCCTATTGCATTTGAAGACTCTTGAAAAGCTGTATTAATAACATTAAAAGCTTCTGCTTGAGATGGAATATTCATATTATAAGCACTTTCAATTGGAGCAGGTGTTTTAAACACATGCTCTGTTAATGCAGGATTTGCCATACTCCACATGGTGAAAAATGCAAACCAAGAGAAAAACTGGATCAATCCCAGTTTCTTCATTGTTAATGGCATGTTTCCAATATTGCTTAGAATGTCTGGAATGAATTGATTTTTCTTCGCTTTTTCTTTTTTGAAAGCTTCCATATCCTCCGGAGGATATTCTGTAGTTGTAAAAACCGTGTAAAGGATACTTACTAAAAACACAAAAGCTCCTATAGCAAAAGATAATTTTACAGACATTGGTAAGACTCCTGAGTCTGCAGAATTACTTATCCCAAAATAGGATACTATTTCTGGCAAGCTACTGGCAATCCATGTACCAATTCCAATAATTAAAGCTTGCATTACAAACCCGTAAGAGCGTTGAGATTCTGGAAGTTTATCTGCAACTAAGGCACGAAATGGCTCCATTGAAATATTAATAGACGCATCTAAAATCCATAAAAGACCTGCTGCTATCCACAATATTGGTGAATAAGGCATGAAGAATAATGCCAATGAACTTAATACTGCTCCAATTAGAAAAAAGGGCTTTCGTCTCCCCCATTTTACACTCCAAGTGCGATCACTCATATAACCAATTATAGGCTGAACGAGTAAACCTGTCAAGGGTGCAGCAATCCAAAGCATAGGGATTTCATCAGGAGTAGCTCCTAATGTTTGAAATATTCTTGTCATTGAAGTGCCTTGCAAGGCGAAACCAAATTGAATCCCTAAGAAACCGAAACTCATGTTCCAAATTTCCCAAAATCCAAGCATACGCTTTTTCATAAATAGTAAGTTTAAATTATTACTATTTGATAAGCATTTAACTTATCAAAACTTTATTACCTGAGAAGTAAAAATATAAGTTTTGAATGCCGTAAAGATATAAAAGATTTTAAATAGGCAATGTTATTTTTTTATTTTGTTGAATTCCGTTCTATCAATTCGGTCTCTATAACTATAGTTTGGTAGTGTTCTTCGTCTTCTTCAATCTCTAAATTATTAATTAATAATTCAGCAGATTTCTCTCCCATTTCTTGAGCATGCTGACTAACAGTTGTTAGACTTGGAGTTGCATGTTTAGATAAAACACCGTCTGTAAAGCCTATTACCTGTAAATCTTCTGGGATATTTAGTCCACGTTTTCTAGCCGCTTTCATTGCTGTAATTGCATATAACTCGTTTACAGCAAAAACACCATCAATATTTATATTACTTTCAAATAATGTTACAATATCTTTCTCTAAAGTTTCTAGATCATCATCTGAAACAAATGCATCATCGACTTTTAAAATAAGGCTTCCTTTTGGTTTAATATTATTTTCTTCTAAAGCTTCCAAATAACCTTGAGTTCTTAATTTACCTACACTTACATAATCTTTTGTAGTAATTATTGCTATGTTTTTACAGCCTTTTTCCACTAACTTATTTACTGCTTTTTTAGAGCCATTTAAATCATCTACAATAACTTTATCACAATTAATTTCATTTACCACTCTGTCGAACATTACAATTGGCATTCCTTGATTTATAGTTTCTATAAAATGGTGGTAATCTTGTTGCAACAGCGTTTCTTTTGATATTGATAATATAAAACCATCTATACTTCCATTAGCTAACATTTCCATGTTTATAACCTCTTTAGAAAACGACTCATTAGATAAACCTACAATAACATTATACCCTCTTTTATTAGCAACTAATTCTATGCCTCTAATCACTTTGGAAAAAAAATGATGTACAATTTCTGGGATGATAATACCTATTGTTTTAGTTTTTCTGTTTTTTAAACTTAATGCAATATTATTAGGTCTATAATTAAACAATTTAGCAAATGCTTGTACCTTTTCTCTAGTATCTTCACTAATCTCTTTGCTATTTCTTAATGCTTTAGACACAGTAGATATAGATACATCTAATTCTTTTGCAATTTGTTTAAGGGTTACTTTTCGTTTCATTTCGTTAGTTATAGGGTTGTAATAATCTCAAAAATACAAGCTTTTGTTATTCATTTAATAAAATAGACTCATAATATCTCAAAAAGTGCAAAAATTTACAATTTAAATTAGATAATCCTCAGTATTTTAAAAAGTTGTCAACACGAAAACGTTTGCGTTACCTTTAAAAACAAGACTTCTACTAAACTTAACATTTTATTTACATAGATTTATCATCGAGAAGTAAAATATAGGTATGTATTAAAAACTAACTTAATAGTATTATATGAAAACAATTTTTAATAGTTTACTGTTCGCCATTTTGGTATTACCAACATTTTTGCTTGCGCAAAATTCGGTAAGTGGAATAGTTACAGAACAATCCTCATCATCACCTCTACCAGGAGTCAATGTGATTGTAAAAGGCACAAAACAAGGAGCCTCTACAGATTTTGATGGGAAATATCGAATTACTGCTAATAATGGAGACCTTTTAGAGTTCTCTTTTGTAGGTTACGTTACCCAAGAGGTAACATACTCTGATCAAACTAGCATTAATATTGCTTTAATTGAAGATACTGCCCAATTAGACGAGGTGGTTATTATAGGTTATGGTAGTGTTAAAAAAGAAGATTTAACTGGTACTACAGATTTATTAACTAGCGAAGACTTTAACAAAGGCCCAATTGTATCTGCACAAGCACTTATAAGTGGTAAAGTTGCAGGTGTAAATGTAACTTCTGGTAGTGGTGCTCCTGGAGATGGACAAAGTATAAATATACGTGGTGCAGGATCTTTATCTTTAACATCTCAACCCTTATTTGTAGTCGATGGAATTCCATTAGATAATGGAGGTGTTGGAGGATCTAGAAATCCGTTAAACTTTATTAATCCTAATGATATAGAAACGTTTGTAGTTTTAAAAGATGCTTCTTCTACTGCTATTTATGGTTCTAGAGGTGCAAATGGTGTAATTTTAATTACAACCAAAAAAGGAAAAAACAAAGACTTCAAATTTAGTATTAGTTCTCAAACTACTGTTTATAGCCCTGTTGATGAAATTGATGTTTTATCTTCAAACCAATTTAGAACGCTAATAAATGATATTGGCACACCTGCAGAAATAGCTTTATTAGGTAATGCTAATACTAATTGGCAAGACGAAATATACAGAACAGCATTTGGGCAAGACCATAACTTTAGTGCTTTAGGTAGTGTATATGGCGTGCCAATGAGAGCATCAATTGGTTATTCTGAACATGGAGGAATATTAAAGACTGATAATTTACAACGTACTACTGGTTCTTTAAGTTTAACACCTAGTTTATTAGACGACCATTTAAATATTGAATTAAATGCAAGAGCAATGTATACTGAAAATACTTTTGCAGACAGAGGTGCTATTGGTAGTGCTGTAAGTTTTGACCCTACACAATCAATATACGATCCTAGTTCTCAATACTCTGGTTATTTTGCTTGGTTAGACTCAGGAACTGGAAACCAAAACAACCTAGCTCCAAGTAACCCATTAGCTTTATTAGATTTAAAAGATGATACTGCTGAAGTTAGACGATTTGTAGGAAATGTAAAATTAGATTATAAAATTCATGGATTTGAAAACTTAACAGCTACAATTAACGTAGGTTTTGATACTTCAAATAGTCATGGAAGAACAATTACTTCAGAATTTATTCCAACTTCTGACCCAACATTTAATGGAGCAAGAGCTAGTTACATTCAAAATTCTGACAATAAAATTTTTGATGCTTACCTTACTTATAAAAAATCTTTTAAAGATGTCCATAATTTAACAGTTGCAGCAGGTCATGCTTATCAATCTTTTGAATACGACAACTTTAGTTATGATAGTGAAGCAGAAGAAGATGGTAATCAATTTGAATTTATTGATAAATCTAAAAACGTTTTATTATCTTATTTTAGTAGAGCTAACTACGATTACGATGGTAAATACTATTTAACAGCTTCTGTAAGAGCTGATGCTTCTTCAAAATTAAATCCAGACGACCGTTGGGGAATTTTTCCTTCTGTAGCTGCTGCATGGAGTATACATAAAGAAGATTTTATGCAAGAATCATTCTTTAACGAATTAAAATTACGTGTAGGTTATGGTGAAGTAGGAAACATTAATGGCTTAGGAGACTACCAATTTTTAACAAGATACCAAGGGAGTACAGATACAGCAAACTACCAATTTGGTAATAGCTTTTACCAAACTTATAGACCAGAACCTATTAACAAAGACTTACGTTGGGAAATTGGAAGAACTTTTAATATTGGTGTAGATTATGCGTTCCTAAACAGGCGTGTTTCAGGTTCTATAAATGCTTATAAAAAAGAAACAAACGATCTTATTGCTAGCTCATTAGTTGATCCTTTTACAAACTTTGGGAACAGAATTAATGCAAACATTGGTAACATGGAAAATAAAGGTTTAGAATTTAACTTAAACCTAATACCTTTTAAAACAGATAATTTTGAATGGTCTGTTAATTACAATATTGCTTTAAATGATAATGAAATTACTAAATTATCTGTAGATCAACCTCAAGGTGGTATTTCAACAGGTGTTGGTAACAACGTTCAAGTACACAGGGAAGGAGAATCTGCAAACAGTTTTTATGTTTATGAGCAAGTTTATAGCGCATCAGGAGCGCCATTAGAAGGTGTATTTGTAGATAGAAATGGAGATGATATTATAAATGAAGACGATAAGTACATTAATGAAGATCCATTTGGAGATATACTAATGGGATTTAATACTAATGTAAGCTATAAAAATTGGGATTTCTCTTTACAATCTAGAGCTAGCTTAGGTAACTATATGTATAACGACGTTGAAGCTAGTAGAGGCATTTTAGCAAATGCAACTAACAATAGTATTCTATCTAATATTCATTCAGATTATTATAATAGTGGCTTTACTGTAATTAGCGATAGAACAGCATTAAGTGATCACTTTGTGCAAGAAGCGTCTTTCTTTAAAATAGATAATATCACCATTGGTTATACTTTAGATAAAGTAAAAAACACAACGTTTAGATTCTACGGATCTTTACAAAACGTGTTAACAATAACAGATTACGAAGGCTTAGATCCAGAAATAAATTTAGGAATAGATAATAATTTTTATCCAAGACCTAGATCATTTGTCATGGGAGTAAACATTGATTTTTAATTAATAAAAGAAAAATGAAAAAAGAACTTAAACATTTAATGGTAATCATGGCATTGTCTATAGGACTAGTATCTTGTCATGACGATCTAGATCAATCACCAATTGATCCAGATAGTTTTACTGAAGAAGACGTTTTTACAAACGCAACTGAAGCACAAGGTGCTTTAGCAAAATTATATGCAAGTTTAGCATTAACAGGACAACAAGGACCTGCTGGACAAGCAGATATTGCCGATATTGATGAAGGTTTTTCGCAATATTCTAGAATGTTATTTAATTTAAATGAATTAACAACAGATCATGCTGTTGTAGGTTGGGGAGATGCAGGTTTACCAGATTTACACGGTCAATATTGGTCTGGAAGTAACGATTTTACCGAAGCGATGTATTTTAGATTAGCTCAAGAGGTATCTTTCTGCAATTCATTTATAGAAAACGCTAGTGCATTAGCAGATTCAGAAGTGCAATATTTTATTGCCGAAGCTCGTTTTTTAAGAGCATTTGCATACTATAATTTAATAGATTTATATGGTAATGTACCTCTAGTTACATCTGTATCTACAGACTTACCACAGCAAGCTTCAAGAATAGAGTTATTTAATTTTGTTGAGACAGAGTTATTAGAAATCCAAAACAGCTTAAAATCTAGTGGAGCTAATGAATATGGAAGAGTTGACGAAGTTGCAGCTTGGGCTCTATTATCAAAATTATATTTAAATGCTCAAGTTTGGACAGGAACAGCACGTTACACAGATTGTGTTACCTACTCAAACAATGTTATAAACTCTACATATTCTTTAAATACAAATGATGCTAATGGAAACGGAACTGCTTATGATGAATTATTTCTTGCAGATAATGACACCAATGGTGCTCAAAACGAATTTATTTTTGCGTTAAATTTCGACGGTCTTAGATCTCAAACTTATGGTGGTACTACATTTTTAGTACATGCTGCTATTGGTGGATCCATGGATGCAACAGAATTTGGTGTAAATGGTGGCTGGGGAGGTTTAAGAACCACTAAAAGCTTAGTAGAGAAATTTCCAGAATTAAGTCTTAACGATTTAAATATTGCTTTAGGCACACAATCAGATTGGGGAATTGTAGGAGATGGAACACCAAATGGATGGGGAGGACCAGATACAGAAATGTACGAAACAGGAACAAACCAATTTACATTATATACAACACTTACAGATGGCTTTCTAAAATTCAGATTTAATGAAGATTGGGGAAACAATTATGGTGATGACTTAACAGATGGCTCATTAGAAGCTGGTGGAGAAAATATTCCTGTTACTGCTGGAACGTATCAAATTATTTTAAATTTAGATGCACTTACCTACTCTATCATTCCTTTTACTCCTACTAGCGATCAACGTGCAATGTTTTATGCAGATGGTCAGAATTTAGAAATTGAAGATATTTCAGAATTTACTGAAGGGTACGCTGTTACTAAATTTAAAAACATAGACAGTAATGGTAACCAAGGTGTCGATACTGCTGGTGATTTTGTAGACACAGATCTTCCATTAATTCGTTTAGCTGAAATTTACTTAAACTATGCTGAAGCTACTGTTAGAGGTGGTGGCGGTGGTGATTTAAGTTTCGCAACCACTAAAATTAATGAATTAATTGAAAGAGGAACTGGTGGAACTAATGCAAACGTTTCTAGTGGAGATGTTACCTTAGATTTTATCCTTGATGAAAGATCAAAAGAATTGTATTGGGAAGGACAAAGACGTACCGATTTAATACGCTATAATTACTTTACAACAAATTCTTACTTATGGCCTTATAAAGGAAATGATCCTCAAGGAACTTCTGTAGCAGGTTATAGAAACTTATTTCCTTTACCTACAAGTATCATAACAGTTAACCCTAACCTTTCTCAAAATGAAGGGTATTAATAACTATTAAAATGAAAAATATAATATATAAATCAATTCTTTCTTTGTTTATTACAACACTATTTGTGAGTTGTGATGATACTGAAATAACAGAAATAAACAGTAATGGAGTTCCAGAAATAACGCTTTCAGAAAACACGGTAGTTTTAACCGAAGCTAATTCAGGTCTTGATGCACTTACAGTAACCTGGACAGATCCAGATTATGGTTTTAATGCTGCTCCTATTTCTTATAAAGTACTAATAGATACTATAGATGGCGATTTTTCATCTCCACAAAGCGCAACAGCAAACATACCTTTTCAAAAGGTTTTTACTGCTCAACAATTAAACGCACTTTTAATTACACTAGAGTTAGCCCCTAATGAAGAGGCTCAAGTAAAACTTAAAATTGAAGTTGTGTTAAGTAGCGTTAATAGTATTTATTCTGAAGCAGTAGATTTAACAGTAACACCTTATCCTGCACTATCTGATATAAGTACTACTTGGGGAATTGTAGGAGATGCTACTCCAAATGGTTGGGGTGGACTAGATGTTCCTTTTTACAAAACAGATATAGATAATGTTTTTGCTGCTTATGTACATTTAATCGATGGTGAAATTAAGTTTAGAGAAAACAACGATTGGACTGTTAATTATGGAGATACAGGAGTCGATGGTACTTTAGAAGGTGGCGGAGATAATATAGTTGTAACAGCAGGCACTTACTATATTACAATGAATTTAAACAATCTTACCTATACTCTTGAATCTTCTACTGAAGATATTTGGGGATTGGTTGGAGACGCAACTCCTAATGCTTGGGATGGTCCAGATTGGACATTATATCCAGCTGGTAATGATATTTATGTAACCTATGTAGACTTGATCAATGGTCAAATAAAGTTCAGACTAAACAATGATTGGGGAGTAAATTATGGAGACACTGGAGTCGATGGAACTTTAGAAGCAGGTGGAGATAACATAGATATTACTGTGGAAGGTAAATACAAAATTACTATGGATTTGTTTAATCAAACCTATACATTAGAGTTAATACCTTAAACAAATAATTCAACTAAATAAAAAAAGCCTATTTATAATTCACAACTAAATAGGCTTTTTTGTTTAATAAATTCGAAAACTTTTTTCACGCTAAAAAAATATAAAAATGAAGAAAATACTATCTTTAGTCTTATTTCTAAGTGTATTAAACACCTATGCTCAAATATCTTGGCAAGGAGGAACAACACCAGAAGAAACAGACGCTGCTACTTTATTATTCGATAAAACTGGAACTGGTCTAGATTCATATACTGGAACTATTTATGCGCATACAGGAGTTACTATAGATGACGGTACAGACTGGCAAAACGTTATTGGTAGTTGGGGAAATAATACTACACAACCAGCTTTAACTCTAGTATCTGGAAATATATATAAACTAGATTTAACATCAACAATTAGAAACTTTTATAACTATAGCAATACTGGCTCAATAACCGCAATTAATATTGTATTACGTAGTGCAAATGGCAGCCAACAAAGTACAGATTTACAAATAGCAGTAGGCTCGTTTCAAGTAACTATGATAAATCCTAATGCTAATAATAGTACAGTAGTGGTAGACTCTGGTAGCGGAACACAAATACTAGCTCAAAATACAAACGGAAATGCTACTTACCAATTAAATGCAAACGGAATACCTATTAACACGGCAACAACTAATTTCTATAGTTATTTCTTTTCTAATATTACTGAAAACCAAAATTGCGAATTAATAGTAACACAAGGAAGCACATCGGTTACAAAACATTTTAACATATTAGTAAACAATACACAAAGCCAAGCTTTACCTAGTGGTTTAGAAAATGGAATAAACTATACCAGTAATACAACAGCTACTCTTGTTTTAGAAGCGCCAAATAAAGATTTTGTTTATGTAGCAGGAAGTTTTAACAACTGGAATCCAGATGCTACGTATGCCATGAAAAAAGATACCTCATCAGATAAATTTTGGTTAGAACTTACAGGTTTAACACCTAATCAAATTGAAACGTATCAATATTGGGTTGTAGACCAGTCGCCTATAGCAAATTCGCCTACAATGGTTAAAACCGCAGATCCATTTTCAACATTAGTACTATCTCCTTTTGACGATCCTTATATTCCTGCAGCCACTTATCCAAACATGCCAACTTATCCTTCAGAGCAAGAACGTGAAGTAACAGTTTTACAAACAGGACAAACAGATTATCCATGGGTAGTTACAAATTTCAATAAGCAAAAAAAAGAAGATTTAGTAATCTACGAGGTTTTAATTAGAGATTTTGATGCCGATAGAAACTTTCAAGACATAATAGACAAAATAGATTATTTTAAAAACCTTAATATTAACGCTATTCAATTAATGCCAATAATGGAATTTGAAGGCAATGAGAGTTGGGGATATAACACCTCTTTCCATATGGCTTTAGATAAGTTTTATGGTACAGAGGCTAAACTAAAAGAGTTAGTAGATTTATGTCATCAAAATAATATTGCTGTTATTTTAGACGTTGCACTAAACCATGCTTTTGGAAGAAATCCAATGAACAGAATGTGGATGAGTGATACAGATGGTGATGGCTGGGGAGAACCAAGTACAGAAAACCCTTATTTCAATACAACTGCTATGCACAGTTATAGTGTTGGTTCAGATTTTAATCACCAATCGACACTCACACAATATTATGTTGAACGCGTAGTAAAACATTGGGTTGAAGAGTTTAAAATAGACGGATTACGTTGGGATTTAACAAAAGGATTTACTCAAAATGCAGAAGAAAGTGATACAAATACAAATGCTTATCAAGCAGATCGCGTTGCTATACTTAAACAATATGCAGATTACTCATGGAACTTAGACCCAACACATTATGTTATTTTTGAACATTTAGGCTTTGGTGGTAGTGCTACCGAAGAAACCGAATGGGCAAATTACAGACTCAATGAAGGCGTTTCAAAAGGAATTATGCTTTGGGGGAAATTAACAAACCCATATAACCAATTAACAATGGGCTATAATTCAGACAACAGTATTGAAGCAATGGGACATATAAACAGAGGCTATAATGCTCCTAGATTAGTTGGTTATGCCGAAAGTCATGATGAAGAACGCTTAATGTATAAAAACCTTCAGTTTGGTAATGCTACTAATTCTTCTCACAATGTAACAGATTTAAACACTGCTTTATCAAGAATGTCTGCATTAGGTGCTGTAAGTTTAACTATTCCTGGTCCTAAAATGATTTGGCATTTGGGAGAGTTAGGTATGGAAAACTCAATATTTACATGTAATAACGGCACTGTTAATGATCCTAGCGGAACAGATGGAGATTGTAAATTAGATACCAAACCACAACCGCAATGGGTCGATAATTGGGAAATAGATGCTAACAGAAATCAAATTTATAACGATTGGTCAAGATTAAATTACTTAAAAGTAAACGAAGCTGTTTTTGAAGGTAATTATACTATAAACCAAGCAGATAATAGTATCACTCCAAAAATATATATTTGGGATGACGCCCTACCTTCTACTCAACTTAAAAACGTAGTGATTTTAGCTAATTTTGATGTAAACGCACAAGATATAGTTCCTAACTTCCCTTACACTGGTACATGGCACGATTTAATGGATGTAACAGGGAACACAACTATTAACGTTACAAACACTACTAATACAATAAATATTCCTGCTGGAGGATTTAAAATATTTGGAAATCAAGAGTCAACACTTTCTATTAAGAATTTTGAAACTTTTTTAAACGCTACAGTGTATCCAAATCCTGCTTCAAAATTATTTCAGGTAAATACGCCATTGGATAAAGTATTGGTTTACGATACTACTGGAAAACTTGTTAAAACATTTGAAGGGAGTTTTGATTCGAAATATAAATTTGACATCTCAAATTTCTCTCAAGGACTATATCTATTAAGATTAAGCAACCTTAATCAAACAGTTTCTAAACGATTAATTATTAACTAAAATTCTACATTATGAAAAAAAATTATTTTCTATTATTAATAGTTTGTGCATTTGGGTTAAATGCTCAAACAACTGTTAATTATCTACAAAAAAAAGCAAATTACACTATAGTTTCAGATGGTGCCGACATGTTTGATGACGGTACGGAGAACATTGGCATGTGGGCTAATAATAACAATAAACAAGTTGTAGCTTTTAGAAATTTCACCGAAACTGGACTACCAGGAGGAATTCCATCAACAATGGCAATTGGAGATAGCTTTACAATTAAACTTAATGCAACTAGAGCATATGGACAAATAGGTATTGCGCTTTTATCAAGTCCTACTTCTACGGCTACTTGGGCTGATAGGCACAATAATTATGCTGTACAAGTAAATATGAATGGTAATGGAGGTACTTATCCTCCAATAGAAGTTGTTTCTAATGGAGGAGCTATAGATGCAACTTCAATTAATGGGTCTACAACTTATACAGATTTTAACTTTAAGTTCACATTACTAAGTTCAACTACTATGCAAGTCTCCCTTAATGATGGAGTTGAAACATATAGCATACAACTAAATAACCAAAACATTACAGGCTATTCTATATATCTTGCAGATGACTGGAATGGAACTACAAATTCAAATATTTATTGGAAACCAACCACAGCATATGTGTATTCGCAAACGTTAGGAATAAAAACTAACGATTTAATTAAAGGATTAGAAATATCTCCTAATCCTGTACAAACAACTTTTTCTGTAAATAAAGATGTTTCTAAGCTTTCAATTTATGATGTCTCAGGAAAGTTAATAAAAAGTTTTATAGGCGATTATAATAAAGGTAAAGCATTTAATATAGATAACATTTCAAAAGGATTGTATTTAGTTCAAATAGAAAACAAATTAGGTGCAACTTGGACCACTAAACTTATTAAGTTGTAAAATTATTTTCTAAAAACCTTTCTGAAATTTAAAAGCTCTTCTATTTGAAGAGCTTTTTGTTTTGAATTAGTATCTAGTCATAAAATAAAGTAGACCAAAGACTTATTATAAATAAGAAAGAAGTAAAGCTATAAAGGAATATGTAATACTTTAATTCTGAAGCAATTTTAATTCTAAACACAATAGAATTATAAAATTAAATAAATACTACTTATTTAAAATATTAAGAACCTTATTATAGATTAAAATAAAACATCAGTTAATTCTAGCTATGTTATAACTAACGCACAAAAAAAGCCTCACATTTCTGTGAAGCTTTGTTTAGTAGCGGGAACTGGACTCGAACCAGTGACCTTCGGGTTATGAGCCCGACGAGCTACCTACTGCTCTATCCCGCGATTTAAATCCTAAATAATTTTCTTAGCTTTTAACTTTTGGCTCATAATACCAACCAAATTATTTGGGACTGCAAATATACAATGCTTTTTACATATTCCAAGCATTATTTAACAAAAAATTACTGTTCTATATTTAAGGCTTCAAAACCAACTAGTTCCGAATCAAAAAACTTTGGAGAAAGTTGAATTGGGTTACAACAAACCTCACAATCCTCTACATAAGTTTGATCTTTAACACTACTATCAAGTAACATTGATACTGTTTCCCAGCAATAAGGGCATTGAAAAAAGTGCTCGAACATACTATTATATGGTTTTATGTAAAAATAAAAAAGAGCCAACTATTAAGCTGGCTCTTTTTTATAATATTTTAGATTCTATTTTAGTCTCTTTCTACTACATAAGTATTATTAAACGTTACGATAGCGTTTTTTACACTTGCTCTATCTTCTACTACTGTAGCATACTCTATATCCATATTATTATCACTAACCATTAACGTACTTAACTTGGTTAATTGACTAAATTGTAATGGTAAATTTCCTGTTAACTTATTTTCAGAAAGTATTAGTTCTTCTAAATTTTTTAAATCTGTTAACTCTAAAGGTATATGCCCTTCTAACTTGTTATCTATTAAACTTAATTTCTCAAGATTAGATAATAAACCCATTTCTGTTGGTATATTACCTGTTAGAAAATTACTTCCTAATTGTAATTCTTTTAAGTTATTTAAAGTAGCAAGCTCTGTTGGAATAGTTCCTGTAAAGCTATTACTGTATAATGCTAAAACTTCTAAGTTCTTTAGGTCTCCTAAAAACGAAGGAATAGTACCTTCAAACTTATTTAAAAACAATTCTAAAGATATTAGTCCTTTTAAATTAGATATTGAAGATGGTAGATTTCCAGATAGTTTATTAAAACCTAAATTAATTTTTCTTAAAGCTATTAAGTTTCCTATTTGCTGAGGAAGTGTTCCGTTTAAGTTATTGAATTGTAGATTAAGTTCAACAACTCTACTATTTTCTATTGTTACACCATACCATGTAGTAACATCTGCACTCAAATCCCATTTTTTAGTCCATTGCTCTCCATTTGTGGAAGTATGCAATGCAACTAATGCTTCTTTTTCTGTATTAGAAATTCCAGCAAAACTTAACAGTGTTATAAAAAGAAAAACTATAGTAAGTTGTAAATTTTTCATTGTGGTTTAGTTTATTGGGACTAATATGAAGTAAAGCTAAACTAAAACACCATTAATTACAAATTTTTTCGTTGAACGGTATATGTATTTCATCGAAAATATAAAAACATCGCTAAAAAACAACTAAACAATACTAAAACACATGCTCACAGTAAATTAAAAAGAAATATTAAGCAACTCTCCACTTAACTGCAACAAATTTAATTCGGCTAATTTTGCAGAAAACTTAGCTTGATTTTTACTCAACTCAGCATTAAGTAAATTAAGCTGTGCCTGTCTAAACTCTATAGAATTAACTTGTCCTATTTTATATTTCTCTTGCGTACGATTAAAATTATTTTGAGCAGTTACAATGCTGTTTTCTTGAAGGTTATAAATCTCTAATTTGTTTGTGAAATCGTCCCAAACATTATTAAACTCTCGTGTAATACTAATTAAAATATTATCCTTTTGTAGTTGTTGTGTTTCTAAATTAATTTTAGCATTTCTAACTCGAGTAATTGTACTACCACCATCAAAAATATTCCAAGATAAATTTAAACCGGCAGACAGTCCTGTATTTGTAGAAACTGCAACAAAACTTACTGCATTATTATTGTTTTTATTCCAACCATACGTACCAACTAAACCTAGTGTTGGTAGATAAGCAGATCTATTAGATTTAATTGACAACTGGCTAATAGCTATGTTTTTTTCGGTTTGTAATAAAGCTATATTTCTTGTTTTAGCTTTTTCAAATAAACTATCTTTTTTAAATTGTAATGTAAAATCAACTTCTATTTCTACAGTAAAATCATCTTGTAAAACATCTCCTAGAACAACATTTAAATCGCGTTTAGAATTCTTTAATTGTTGTTTCGAATTTATTAGATTTATACTATCGTTTACAATATCTACTTCAGCATTTAAAACACCTAGCTTAGTATTTTGCCCGTATTCGAACTGATACTCGGCTCTCACCAATCGATCCTTAGAAATCTTTAATGTTTCTTCTAAAGCTGAAACGTTTTCTAATGATTGAGAAACATTATAATATACCGAAAATAATTGAATTACCGTATTCTCTATGGTTTCGCGAGCTTGCAATTCTGACAATTGATATTGCTCTTTTAGACTTTTGTAATTATACTGTCTACCAAGACCATCGAAAATGGTGTAATTTAAACTTAGTGAAGCATTATATCTATCGCTTTCGGCTCCGTTTAAAACAGTATTTGGTCTCCCATCTGAAAACTCAGATTCGTTATTATCTAAATTATATGTTGCACCAGCACTACCTGTAAGCGTTGGCAAATAGCCTGAGTTTAGAATACTAGTATTATTCTCTGCTACTTCAACTGCATTATTTGCTATTTTAATATCGTAGTTGTTCTCTAAAGCCAACTTTACAGCTTCTTCTTGAGTAAGTACACTTTGTGCTTTTACTAAAGAAGTAAAAAATAAGATTACTAAAACTAAACTGTATTTAATGTTCATTCTCTTCATTTTGTTCTTTAATAGCGCGTTCTACTTCTTCTTTTGTAACTTCTTTTCCTGTATACAACCATTTCCCTTTTTGCTTAATACTATTACTAAAAGACAAGAATAATGGTAAAACTAATAATGTTAATATGGTTGCATAAGCGATACCAAAGGAAATAGAGATTGCCATTGGTTTTAAAAATTGTGCTTGTCTACTTTTTTCTAAAAGTAAAGGTGCTAAACCTGCTATTGTTGTTAAAGAAGTTAAAAATATAGCTCTAAATCGAGATTTCCCTGCATTTAAAAGCGCTTCATCAAACTTTAAACCTTCTTTTAAATTAGAATTAAATTTACCTATAAGTACCAAACCATCGTTAACCATAATACCAATTAAGGCAATGATTCCTAAAAGGGATAATATATTAACTGAGAAACCAAGCATCCAGTGTCCCCAAGCAACTGCTGTTAGACTAAATGGCACTAATAAAATTAACAAAATTGGTTGACTGTAACTTCTAAAAGTAAAGGCAATTACAATATAAATAAGAAATAAAATAGGCCATCCAGCTTTACCTAAAGAACTCATTAACTTATCTTTTTCTCTATTTTGACCTTCAAAAGATGCAGAAATGGTAGGGTATTTAGATTTCAACTCAACCATTGTTATATTTTTTAAATCGTCTAAAATATCTGCTGTACTAGTATTTGGATCTTTTAAATCTGCCGAAACTTTAATTTCACGCTGTCCTTCCAAGTGATTTATAGCAACATCTCCTCTTTCAATAGTATAAAAAGCGATATCCTTTAGCGTAACACGTTCTCCTGTTGGTGTAACTATTCGCATTTCGTCTAAATCGTTAATAGATCCTCTATTACTTCTATCGTAACGTACCCAAACTCTAATTTCATCTTGTCCTCTTTGAAAACGTTGTGCCTGTGTACCAAAGAAACCAGAACGTACTTGTGCCATTACAGTACTCAAGTTTAAGCCTAGTAAATAAGCGCTTTCTTTAAGTTCTATTCGTATTTCTTTAATTCCTGCTGGATCATTATCCTCAACATCTTTAAGTAAAACATTAGATTCTAAAACTTGCTTTAGCGCTATTTTAGCTGCTTTTAATTCTTCTATATTATTACCTAAAAGTGATACAGAAACAGGGCTTCCACCAAAGTTTCCTCCAGAACCATAAATTAAACGCTCTGTACCAACAACTGGTCCAACTAATTCTCTTAATCTATTGGTTACTAATGACGATTTAATAGCATCTGGTCGTTCTTCACCAGGTAACATATTAATTTGTAATCGTGCACTAGAACTACTATTTATTGTTAAAATAGTGTTTTCGAATAATTGCTTATCTGTTCCTTTTAAATATTTCTCTGTAAACTCTTTATTAACTATAAATGATTTTTCTTCAATCATAGAAATAATAGAATCTGTAATTTTCTCGTTGGTACCATTAGGCATATCCAACTCTATAGAAACTCTATCACTTGCTACAGATGGAAACATTGTAACGCCTATAATACCGCCTCCAATAGCTCCAAAAGTTAAAATTAATAAAGCCACAAAAACACCTAAAGAGAGTAATTTAAAATTTAAAACAAAGGTAATTGCAGGTATATATATTTTATCTCGTAAAAAGTTCATGAAGTTATCTCCAGCCTTATTAATGACTCTCATTTTAGAAAAGAATTGCTTCATTTTTGAAGGATTCTCTTCTACAACAGGCTTTCTTAAAGCTTTAGAATGTGCTAAATGCGCTGGAAGGATAATTAATGCTTCTACTAAAGAAACTACTAAAGTAAGTATAACAATTACTGATACTTCACCAAAAAACTCTCCAATTCTACTATCTAAAAACAGAAATAATGAAAATGCTAAAAGCGTCGTTATAATTGCAGAAACTACTGGAGGAATTACTTCCATTGTGCCATCAATCGCTGCATCTACAGGAGATTTTCCTTTTTCGTAATGCTGATAGATGTTTTCGGCAATAACAATACCATCATCTACTAATATTCCGATAACGATAATCATTCCGAAAAGTGATAAAACGTTTATTGTAACATCAAACTGTCCTGCAAAAATAAACATTCCTAAAAACGAAATAGGTAAACCAAAGGCCACCCAAAACGCTAAACGCATATTTAAGAATAAGGATAAAAATATTAATACCAATAACATTCCTACTATCGCATTCTCGGTTAAAAGATCTGTACGTTGGTTTAGTGTTTTAGATAAATCACGAACCACATCTAATTGTACATTATTATGCTTTTGGTTATAACCTTCTATATACTCTTTTACTTTATCTGCCGAAGTAATTAAATCTTCGGTATTAGTACTTGTTACAGAAACGTTTATTGATAACTTTTGATTGAAGTATGTCGCATTTGGTGTTTCTGAAAAGCGATCACGAATAATAGCAACATCTTTTAAACGTATCACTTTACCATCGGCTGAAGCACGAACGACTATATTAGAAAGTTCATCTCCATAATACGAACGGTTATTGGCTCTAATAAGATACTCTTCAGCGTCTGTTTTTATAGTTCCTCCAGTTGTTAAAATATTAGTTCTACTAACTGCTTGAGAAACCTCATTAAATGTAAGATTAAAAGCAAGTAAACTTGTTTCGTTTACGGCAATTTCAATTTCTTCTGCTGGGTAACCAGAAATTGCTATTTGCGAAATACCATCTATGGCTCTTAAATCGTTTTCTACATCTCTACCAATTTGCTTTAAAGTAGCAAGTGGAATGTTTTCTCCACTTAAAGCAAATGAGATCGTCTCTCTAACCGCTTCTTGTTTTGCAACTACCAAAGGCTCCATTCCTGATGGAAAAGAAGGCACACGATCTACAGCGTTTTTAACTTCAAGTAACATGAAGTCAATATTCTCGTCTTTTTCTATTTCTACAGTAATAGTTCCACTGTTTTCTCTAGATACAGACGTTACACGGTCTATTCCTTTTAACCCTTTTAAATTATCTTCTATTTGAAGTACAATACCTTCTTCTATTTCTTGAGGTGATGCTCCAGGATAAGTAACGCTTACGTTAATTATTTTAGAATCTACTAAAGGGAAAAATGATGATTTTAATGATGTTACACCAAGGTAACCAAAAATACAGAAAGCAATAATAAAGATATTAACTGCTACATGGTACTTAATAAAATAAGCTATAAGTTTTCTCATGTTTACTGTTGGTCTTTAGCTTCTGGTTTGTCTTCAAAAGGCTTAACTAGCATTCCAGCATAAGCTCCAGGAACTGGCTTTTTAAGTATAACGGTTCCATTAGGCACATTTTTTAAAACCACTTTTGTATCCGAAAAATAAACAGGTTTTACATCTATTACATCTAGCAAACTATCTTTAACCACATATACTTGTTGGCTTTCTAGTAATAGATTTCTATCTATTTCTATAGCATCAACTTCTTCTTTTGCATTTAAATTCGCTTCTAAATACATACCTTCTTTTAGGCTTGCGTTTTTAACTTCAATGTATGCGGTAATTGTTTGTGTAGTAGGATCTATACTTCCGTTTATACGAGATACTTTTCCTTTATAGCTTTCGGTTTTATCCAAATTATTTAAAGCAACTTCTTCTCCTACCTTAAGTAGGTTGGCAAAGGTTTTACTAATTGCAACTTCCATTTCATAAACTGAAGGATCTATATACTCTCCAAGTTTTTGTCCACTTCTAATTAAAGTACCTTCGGTTACCAAGGCTTCTGTTAATATTCCAGAAAAAGGAGCTGAGATATAATACTTAGCTAAACGTTGTTCTTGAGTTTTAACATTGTAGTAATTAGACACGATACTTCTACCAGTAATGAAGTAGTTTTCCTTATCGGAAGTCATTTCTGGTAATTTTGGTGTTGTTTTATTTAAATCGAAACTATTAAGATAGTTTTGCCATTTATCAAAGATATCTGGAAAATCTAAACGTAAATCCGGCATAATTGCAGCTATGGAATTGTACAAGTTACTTTTTGAAGATTGTACACTTGCGTAGTATTCTGCTGCGTCAATTTTAATTAACGTTTGTCCTGCTCTATATTCTTGACCAGGTTTAAATAATTTACTTCCAGTTTTAAAAATGCCTTGAACCTCTGCATAAAGCTCTACTCGACGCTTAGCTTCAAGCTTACCATTTGCTGCTATTACTATTGGAATTGTACTATTTTGTACAGTATCTATAAATACTGTTTTTACAACTTTTGCCTGTACTGGCTTTGGTTTATTTTTATCTGCTATTAATTTTTTAGCAAATAGAAAAGAGCCTATTATTAGCAATATGCCAACAATAGATAGTATAATTTTACGCATTGGTCTGGTTTTAAATAGTAAGACCGCAAAATTAGACTATAGTTTAATCTATAAACGTTAAAGAAAACCTAAAAAGCTTTAGTTGTATTTTTCAAGTTTTAAGGTAATATCCTCCCAATTCTCCATTAATTTTTCAAGCTGATCCTTTTTTGCTTGATAGTTTTCGAAAAAATTAGGCTTAGCAACTGTCTCATCGTAGTTAATCGCTAGTTCTAAATCTATCTCTTTAATTTCTTTTTCTAGTTGACCTATTTTAGATTCAGTATTACTCAACTTATTATTAAGTGATTTTTCTTTCTTCTGGTCTTCGTAGGATTGTTTATTCTTTTCTTTTGGTATTTCTTTTACAACCGTTCGCTTTTCTACTTCACGTAAGTTATCTACTTGACGTTTGTCTAGGTAATAATCTATGTCTCCTAAATACTTCTTTAGTTTCTCATCTTTAAATTCGTAAACTGTAGATGTTAAACCTTGAAGAAAATCTCTATCGTGAGAGACTAAAATTAGCGTTCCTTCAAAACGTTGAAGCGCTTCTTTTAAAACATTTTTAGACTTTATATCTAAGTGGTTAGTAGGCTCATCCATTATAAGCACGTTAAATGGCTGCAACATTAATTTAGCTAAAGCTAAACGGTTACGCTCACCACCAGAAAGCACTCTTACATACTTTTCTGCTTCCGATCCACGGAATAAAAATGATCCTAAAATATCACGAACCTTACTTCTATTGGTTTCGTTTGCAGCATCAATCATCGTATCTAAAACAGTTTTGCTACCATCTAAATATTCAGCTTGATTTTGTGCAAAGTATCCTATTTGTACATTATGTCCCAATTTAAGAGATCCATCATGTTGAATATCACCAACTAAAATTTTAGCTAAAGTAGATTTACCTTGACCGTTTTGCCCAACAAAAGCTGTTTTTGCATTACGCTCAATTAGTAAATCGATATTAGATAAGACTTGATTCTCTCCATAGTTTTTAGAAATGGCATTAGTTTCTACTACTATTTTACCAGGCACTATAGAAACAGGAAAATTTAAAGTCATGACACTATTATCATCTTCGTCTACCTCTATTCTATCTATTTTATCAAGCTTTTTAATAAGCGATTGCGCCATAGTTGCTTTAGATGCTTTTGCTCTAAACTTTTCTATAAGCTTTTCGGTCTGCTCAATCTGTTTCTGTTGATTTTTTTGAGATGCTAATTGTTGTGTTCTTAATTCTTCACGTAAAACTAAATATTTAGTGTATGGTTTTGGGTAATCGTAAATACGTCCTAAAGAAATTTCTATAGTTCTATTCGTTACATTATCTAAAAACATTTTATCGTGAGATACAATTGCTACTGCTCCTGCATAATTTCTTAAAAAGCCTTCTAACCAAATAATAGATTCTATATCTAAGTGGTTTGTTGGCTCATCGAGTAACAATACATCGTTATTTTGAAGTAATAATTTAGCTAATTCAATTCGCATTCTCCAACCTCCAGAAAATGTGTCTGTTAATTTTTCAAAATCTTCACGTTTAAAACCTAAACCTTGAAGAATTTTTTCGGTTTCACCTTGATAATTGTAACCTCCAAGAATCTCGTATTGGTGTTGTGCTTCGTTTAAATCAATCATTATTTGATTATAACCTTCGCTTTCGTAATCTGTTCTTTCAGCAAGCTGCGTGTTTATAATCTCCATTTGAGATTCTAATGCTTTAATCTCTACAAACGCTTGGTAAGATTCCTCTAAAACTGTTCTTCCTAAAACAAAATCGATGTCTTGTTTTAAAAACCCTATTTTCAGCTCTTTATCTCCTGCTATTTGACCAGAATCTGGCTCCATCTCTTTAGAAAGGATTTTAAGCATGGTTGACTTTCCTGCTCCATTTTTCCCTATAAGTCCAACTCGGTCTCCATTTCCTAATTTAAAAGTGATGTCTTCAAAAAGGTATTCTCCTTGAAATGAAATAGATAGATTATGAATATTTAGCATTGATTTGTGACTTATGTTACACAGAATTAAACAGTATAGTTTAACTTTGTATTATTATTTAACGACTGCAAAAGTACATAAATTATATGTTTAATAAAGGATCTAAAGTATACGGAATAATTAAAGGTGTTTGCCCAAAATGCCATGAAGAATCTATGTACACAAATAAAAACCCTTATGCTTTAACATCGCTTTTTAGTATGCATGAACGCTGTAGTAATTGTGATACAAAATATAAAATGGAGCCTTCTTTCTTTTATGGATCTATGTATGTTAGTTATGGTGTAGGTATTGCTTTTGCAGTTGCAGCTTTTGTTATTAGTTATTTGTTTTTTAAAAGCTCGCTTAATGTTGCTATTATTGCTATTGTAGCATCACAAGTTGTATTCTATCCTATTATTGTTAGGTTGTCTAGAAACATCTGGATAAATTTATTTATGAATTACGATAAATCTTTAGCAAAAAAACTAAAGAACTAACAATTCTCAAATCTAACTATATCAAGATCTTCGTTCAAAGGAGATTTTTTCTCTATGTGATTATATAGTTGTTCTGCTACAAAAGGCCCAATCATAACACCTCTGGTACCTAAACCATTTAACACATATATATTATTATACTTTGGATGTCTACCAACTAAAGGTCTTCTGTCTTTGACTGTTGGTCTTATTCCTGCTACTTGATCTACTACCTCAAAATCACATGTTATTATCGTTTTTAGCTTGTTTAAAAGGGCTTCTTTTGCTTCAGCTGTAATGTTGTTGGTTTTGTCTGTTCTTTCGTAAGTAGAGCCTATTCTGTATATATCATTGCCTAACGGAATAATAAAAACGCTTGACTTTAAAACGTAATCTAATTGCAATTGAGGCGCTTTAATACTTACTAATTCTCCTTTACTACCTTCTAATGGTAAAGTATTGAAAAATGGATTCTCTTTAACACCATAACCTTCGGCAAAAACTATTTGGTTTGCAGAAATATCTTTATATTCTATTAAATTATCTTGAAATTGAATTTGGCTATAACCGATAGATTCTTCAATTAATAGATTCTTTTTTTTTAAGTCTTTTTTATATTCTAAAATCAACAATTTAGTATCTATTCTTCCAGTTTCTAAAACTTCACCAAATCCAAACTCAGAATTTATAAATGTATTAGAGTTTTTATGAATATCTAAAGACATATAATCTGAAAGTCCTTCGCGATCCGACCTTGCAAACCAATTGTTTTGTTCCTCTAAAGACATGAAACGTTTTCTAACTGGAATTTTATAGTCTAACTTTATATTTAATCTTTTTTCAATTTTAGCATACATTGGTATCGCTAAAGCAAGTTGTTCTTGACTATGCCATACTGGAGTAAATCGTTTTAAAGTAACAGGATTATATAATCCACCTGCAACTGTTGAAGATTGCTGAGAGTTATTATCGAATACTACAAAGGTTTTGTTGTTTGCTAACAATTGCTCACAAAAGGCAATTCCTGCTAATCCGCAACCTACTATAATGTAATCTACTTTCATATAGCTAATATAAAAATTAAAGTGGATTCCTGCCTTCGCAGGAATGACAAAGAAATATTAGAGTAAAGAATTTCTTGTTAAATATTCTTCGCTCTGTTTTGAATGACAAATAAAAAAACGCTCACTTTTGCAAGTGAGCGTTTTAAAATATATTAAGATATTCTTATTAGTATGACCACATATCTAATTCGAAGTTTCTAATTTTTTCTTTAATTCTTTCTGATTCTAACAATTGCATTAATGCATTTTCAGCAACATAGTCTTCAACTTTACGGTCTCCGAATACATTTTCTTCTCTTGTAATAACCGAATTAAAACGACGTGCGTTTAAAATATGGTCGAAAGAAAATGGTACAGCACTGTTTTTAGCATTGAAAGATTTTGCTTCATGTAATACTTCTCTAGCATCTGGAAAGAACACCCAAAATAATGGGTTTGGTTCGCTATTAGCTGCATCATCAGAATCTAAAAAGTTTACATCTGGAGCTGCAGGTGCAATTCCTAATAAACGATATTTTAATTCACCTTGACGCTTATCGAAGTACCAAAGTCCTTTTATAAGGTAAGCACTTACGTGAAAAGAAGAAATTTCAGTTTTAGTAATATACTCAGGATCAACACGACCTTCAGCATTAAACTGATCATAACCGTAATCTAGAGTATCTATCTTAGTTGTTATGTCTTTCATTTCTTTTGCCGTACGCTTTGCAGAAAAATAAGAATCGTTATAAACGTTTTCAATTTTACCATCAGCGATTGCCTTAGTTAAAACATCGTAAAGAGAACGTCTGTTACTTCCAATATTATTAGTATCCACAGGATAGTATAATGGGAAATTAACACGTTCATCTAAAACTACTTTTTCCCAAGTCATTTTAGCGAACATAATATCTCTATCATCAACATAACCATATTCTAATGGTTTATCGTTGTCTAAAGCTTTTTGTTCTTCAGTTCTAACACCAATCTCAGATGGAGATTTAGCATTTAGAATGTTAGCTTGAGCAAATGCGCTAGAAGAGATAAGTACTCCACATACGACTGCTAATAAAGATTTATAGTTCATTTGGTTCTTCTTTTTTTTTATTAATTTAATTACAAAGTTAATTAGTTAGCTAACTCTATAACTATTGGAGATGCAGGCTTAATTGCTGGTCCACTAGATCTTGATTTAATATCGAAAATCGTAACATCGTCACCTCTTCTTGCTTTGTTAATTGCTGCTCTAGCTTGACCACTCATTTTACTACCACTTACAGTAATACTAGGCTGTCCAGGAACTTTTACTTTAAAGCCTGTTACAGATAATGGTAATTCGAAATCAAAATCAAGTAATTCTGCTTTAACAGTACCAGCAGCAATATTAGCTCTTGGTAATTTACCGTTAGACATACCTGCTAATTGACCTGTAGGCTTAGGAATATCTTTAATTCTAAAAGTAGCTTTATCACTAACTCTAGAATCATCGTCTAAAGTAGCACTTACAATGATAGTAACCTCTTTACCTGAAGTAGGTACCATTGTATATTTACCAGATTTACCAGCTTTAGTTAAACCACTAGCACTAGCAGATACTTTATTATCTGGAACTCCAGCAAAAGAAATAGTCATTGGGTTTTTAACACCTCTATACACTACATTCATTTTATCTGCTGATATGGTTGCCGAATTTGGTCTTGGTACTACTACGTAGTTAGCATTAACGATAGGGATTTCTAACTCCTGACCATTTTCTATAAAAGTAAACTTACCTTTAATATCATGTTCCCCAACATTTCCTACATTAAAATCTAATGTAGCAGCTCCAGTAGAATCAATAGATTTAGATAAGTCAATTTCTTTACCTTGAACCACTAATTTTGTTGGTGCAACATTGGCATACTTACCAATTACAACTCTACCTTGAAATTTTTCACCTGCAAAAAATGCAGATTTATCAGCCAATACAATTGCTTTGTAATTATTTAAAGTTGTTGCTTCTGAAACAATGTTTCCTAAGAATAAACTAAACATATCAGACTCTGTTACTTTAACATCATTCTGCATCGCTGTTAATTTAGTGTAAGAAGCAATTGCTGGAAAACCTTGATAGTTATACGCTAACCAATCGATTTTTTTCCCATCTTTATTCTCAACTTTTTCTGTACTAAATGTTTTTTCAAAAGCTTGGGCTCTTCCTCTATAACTTTCGTCTGTAGAAAGAATATCATTAACTGCTTTTTTATAAGCGTTAATGTTAGTCATAACTTCATCACCTTTCTTAGTTAAACGATCTCCAGTAAACCATAGTTCATCAAGAATATCTGTTTTATCCATTGCTTCAAATGGTAATTTACCTTTCTCATCCAATACATATTCGCCTTTTTTTACTAAATCTCTTTTAAGAGTTTCGATGTATTTGTAGAATTTATCTGAAATAATTTTAACCTGTTGAGCTCGCGCTGCAGGTACTTTAAATTCTTTTGGATTCTCATCAGCTTTCCCTTCTAGCTCAGCTAACAATTTGTCATTTCTTTCGATTGTTGCTTCATTAGAATCAGCGAACTTCGCCTCCATCAGCCCAAATGCTGATAGCACTTCCTTTGACATATTCATAGCCATCATTGCGATGAATACTAAATACATCAAGTTAATCATTTTCTGCCTTGCGGATGCTTTTCCTCCTGCCATGTCTAATTAGTTTTTTAAGTTATTAATATAGTTATACTAATTAGTTTTTGTTCATTGCAGTTAACATTCCACCATAGACTCCATTTAAAGAAGATAAGTTAGATGCTAAAGATTGCATTTGTTCTTTAAGCTTGTTTGCATTTTCTACAGACTCCTCGTTAATAGTCGCTTGACGACTAGCAGATTCCATTTGTACTTTATATAAACTGTTTAAAGATTCCATTTGTGCAGCAGCAAGAGACATTTCCTCTCCATATTTTTTTGTTGCAGACATTGCATCTACTGTTGGAGATATACCTTTAGCAGCACCTTCGAAATTTTTAATACTATTACCTAAGCTAGCCATTAATTCACCATCAATTTTAGCATCTTTTAATAAGTTGTCTAATTTTTTCGATAATAAACCTTCAGCATCTTTAGGCTCTTCTATTTTTCCTTTTTTTGTTGTAGTCATTCCTCCAGCTAATTCTGGATAAACTAAAGACCAGTCTGTATCTGCTGTTTGTCTTTCGAATGCAGAATATGTAAATACTAAAGCTTCCACAATCATTCCTAACGTTAATATTTCTGAACCATAAGGCCAGTGTTGAATTTTAAACAAGGCTCCAACAATTACAATTGCTGCTCCTAATCCATAAATCATATTAGTTACTGTGATTTTACCTTTTTGTGCCATAATTTCTAAGTTTTAGTTTTTAGTTTTTTATTAATTTTAGTAAGGTTTATTTATTAACGTCTTGAGTTAGCAGTAACTTCAGTTCCCATATAATCTTGAACTGTTCTAAAGCCAATATAACTTCTTGCAGAATCTGCATATTCGTAATCTCTTGAACTTACTTGTAAGAAGTATGCAACATCTTTCCAAGAACCACCTCTAACTACTTTACGTTGGTTACTAGCTTCGTTTACACTTGGATTAATTGTAGACATGTGTTCATAAGAACTTGGATCGTAAGATGCATTTACCCATTCAGAAACATTTCCTGCCATATTATATAAGTTAAAATCGTTAGGCTCGAAAGCATCTGCTTCTACCGTATATAATGCTTGATCTGCTGCGTAATCTCCACGTAATGGTTTAAAGTTTGCCATAAAACAACCTCTGTCGTTCTTAGCATATGGTCCTCCCCAAGGAAAGGTTGCTGCTTGCAAACCTCCTCTAGCTGCGTATTCCCATTCTGCTTCAGAAGGTAAACGATAAGAGTTTACGTAATGTCTTTTCTTTTCTTTTCTGTAAGAGTTGTGAACTAGTGTTCTCCACTGACAAAAAGCTTTTGCTTGTTTCCAAGACACACCAACTACAGGATAATCTCCATAAGCATCGTGCCAGAAATAATCGTTGTGCATAGGCTCATTATAAGAATAAGCGAAATCTCTAATCCAAGCTGTAGTATCTGGATAGATTTCTACTTCTTCTTTTATAATAACATCTTTACGACGTAAGTTTTTGTTTTTTGCTGCTTTTTCAATATCCATGTAAGAATATTGGAACTTAAATTTAGTGACATCCCAAGTACGCTGACCGTTGTAAGACTCTTCTATAGGTAAATACATAGTATCCATTACTTCTACGTAATATTCGTCTGGATATTCTGCAGTATCAAAAATCAAATCTACATCATGATTTAATTTTCTTCCTTCGTAACCTGTTTCACCAAGACCACTATAGTTGTCTAACATGTATTTCTCGTAAGGAGTCATCTCCTCCTCATTTGCGTCTTTAAATGCAAATTGACCAACACCTGGTTCTCCACTCTCACCAGTTTCTCCAACTTCATCAGCTAAAATCGCTAATTTAGTTCTAATTGTAGAGTCTCTAACCCATTCTACAAATTGGCGATACTCACTATTAGTGATTTCTGTTTCATCCATGTAGAAAGCTCTTACCGTAACGGTTTTTGCAGGTGCATCTTGAATTCCAGCTAAATCATCATCAGCTTTACCCATAATAAATGCTCCTCCAGGTACCAAAGTCATACCGTAAGGCTTCTCTGGATGCCATTTCTTTCCTTTAACACCAACTAATTGACCTTTGTCTTTAGAACCACAACCGGCTAAAAGTGTTAAAACTACTGTTAATAATACAAACTTCTTCATATTCATTATAAAACTCGAGGTTAATTATATACTCCTAAATTTTCAAGAGCGTAAACATATTTATATATTATTTAAAAAACAACTTTTTAAAGGAAAATAATTACATTTAAACGTGTTAAAATTACTTTTAAACGATTAACGAACTGTTAAAATTGAGCGATTTCCAATAATTATACACTATTCTTTTGATACGCTTTATACCATCTATCTGGTATTTTACCATTACATGCCTCTAAATAATCTTTGTGCGTGCAAGGTAATAACGTATGCTTTTTTAATTTATTATTAACATTTGCTAAAAAAGGTATTTCTATCCACCATCTTCCTGTTTTAGTGCTTTTATAGAATACTAATTCTTCAGCGTCCGCTAAAGTAGTGAATTTTTGATGATTATTATCATCTAAAAAGTCGTCATCTTTTATCCTACAGTTTACACCTTCAATAAAATACCACAACATTTGCGATATTAACATTGCTGTTACTTCATCGTCATAAGACGGTTTATACTCGAATATACCAAATGTTGAAACCTTATTACTTATTCCTGCATAACGTGCCATAGCGCATATCTCTTTTCCATCTAAACCATTTGGAGAAAGCCTTTGTTTTAAACTTACTTCTGAAGCTTTTACAACGCCAAGATCTATACTTACCACATTTGCATCTCGCATAACTGGCTCTGCAATAGTGATATCGTTAGATATTTCACCTAATCGATACGCTTCAAAATATAAACGCTCCATTAAATCTATTTCTTCTTGCGAATTAAAATAGGTTTGATAACCTAAGGTTGCATAATTAAATAAATTATAAGGCTCATCTAATATCACTTTACCTATAAAACTATTATTTTTAATTGGCTTAGCCGAATCACCTATGTCGAAACGCGAATCGACATTAACAATATTAACCATTGGCATTAAATTATCGTAAGCACGATAAATGGCATAGGTTAAATCTTGGCTTCCACCTAAAATAACTGGAATAATTTTTTTCTGAACTAGAATCGAAACAGTTGTCTTTAGGGCAAAATAAGTATCCTCCACAGACTCACCTCTATTAATATCTCCTAAATCCGCAATAATTGTGTTCCAACTCCCAGGAAATAATGCATAAAAAGATTTCCGAACTTCATTAAGCTGAAATTCTTCACCTATGTAATTAACATCGTTTCTATTTTCTAAAACACCGATAATAGCAACCGAAACGCCTTCTAAATCAGGAATTCCTTGTTGTGTTGAGTGAATCCTTAATTTTCTCCCTAAAGCCTGCATTGTTAATAACTCGTTATGAGCTAAAACCGCATCTGATACTGGAGACAAGAAATTAAAGTTCATATGTTATTTCTTTTTTGCTGTAGTTTTCTTCTTAGTCGCAGGTTTCTTTTTGACTGCTTTTTTCTTCTTCTTTGGTGCGTTTTTCTCAAGAATAGCTTTCACTTCTTCTAAAGTTAAAGCTGGGGCATCTGTTGTTTTAGGTAATTCAATTTTCACTTTACCTTGTAAAATATTGAACCTTCCCCAGCGTGCTTTTTCAACACGAATACCTTCATCTTCCCAATTATGGATAACCTTATCAATTTCTTTTTGAATCTTTACTTCTATTAACTCAACAATATCAGTATCAGATAAGTTATCCCAATCATACTTTTTGTTTACATTAATAAACATGTTATTCCATTTTATAAATGGTCCAAAACGTCCTTTCCCTTTTTGCACAGGTAAATCCTTATACATGTAAATAGGAGCATCTGCTTCTTGCTTCTCTTTAATTAATACAATAGCATCATTCAGCTCTACTGTTAAAGGATCTGTACCTTTTGGTAACGAAACATAAGCTTCACCAAATTTCACATAAGGTCCAAAACGACCATTATTAACAGCAACTTCTAAATCTTCGTAAGTCCCTAAGTTTTTAGGAAGCTGGAATAAATCCATAGCTTCTTCAAAAGTGATACTTCCTAATTGTTGATCTGGACTTAGACTTGCATAAGTTGGGCCTTCTTCGTCGTCCGACATTCCCATTTGCACCATTGGCCCAAACTTACCTAAACGCACACTTACGCGCTTTCCAGATTTAGGGTCTTCTCCTAAAATACGTTCTCCAGATTCTCTTTCTGCATTTTCCTGTACATCAACAACTCTTGGATGAAAGTCTTTATAAAAAGCCTTCATTACATCTTTCCAGTCTGCTTTACCATCTGCAATATCATCAAACTGATCTTCTACATTAGCTGTAAAACTGTAATCTAAAATACTTGAAAAATGATTTACCAAGAAGTTGGTTACAATAATACCAATATCTGTTGGTACTAATTTTCCTTTATCTGAACCTACTTTTTCTGTAAGTAAATTATCTTTTACATTTCCGCTTTCAAGAACCAATTGTGTGTAATTACGTTCGACACCTTCAATCGTCCCTTTCTCTACGTAGTTTCTATTTTGAATAGTAGAAATTGTTGGCGCATATGTAGAGGGTCTACCAATACCAAGTTCTTCTAATTTCTTTACAAGTGATGCTTCTGTAAATCTATAAGGTGCTCTTGTGTAACGTTCGGTAGCTGTAATATTATTGTTTAATAATGTTTCACCAATTTTCATTGCTGGCAACATCCCTTCTTGCTGCTCTAAATCCTCATCATCTGTACCTTCTAAATAGACTTTTAAAAATCCATCGAAAGTAATCACCTCTCCATTAGCAGTAAAGGTTTGCTTATGTGCTGCAGCATTTATTTTTACATTGGTACGCTCTAGTTTTGCTTCGCTCATTTGCGATGCAATAGCACGTTTCCAAATTAACTCGTATAATCTTGTTTGGTCGTAATCTAAACCTGCAGTGTGTACTGCAAAATTTGTTGGTCTAATGGCTTCGTGAGCTTCTTGCGCTCCTTTAGACTTTCCTTTATAATTACGTTCTTTTGCGTATTCTTTTCCGTAAGCATCAATAATTTCTTTTGCTGCGCCTTGCTTTGCTTCGTTAGATAAATTTACACTATCTGTTCTCATATAAGTAATTAAACCGGCTTCGTATAGACGTTGTGCCATAGTCATGGTTTTACTTACTGAAAAATATAATTTCCTTGATGCTTCTTGTTGTAATGTTGAAGTTGTAAATGGTGCAGAAGGTGATTTCTTTGCTGGTTTTTTCTCTAAGTCTGAAACCTTAAACGTAGTATTTGCATTTTGCTCTAAAAACTTTAAAGCTTCTGCTTTTGTTTTAATCGATTTTGGCAATTTTGCTTTAAACGATTGTCCTTCTTCGTTTGAAAACTCAGCATCAATTCTATAAGATGCTTCAGCCTTAAACTCATTAATTTCTTTTTCACGCTCTACAATCAATCTAACTGAAACCGATTGCACTCGTCCTGCAGATAAACCTCCTTTTACTTTTCTCCATAACACTGGAGACAACTCGTAACCTACAATTCTATCTAATACACGACGTGCTTGTTGTGCATCTACCAAATCGTAATCTATCTGTCTTGGGTTTTCTACTGCTTTTTGTATTGCAGACTTAGTAATCTCATGAAAAACAATACGTTTGGTTTTCTCTTTAACCAAACCTAAAGACTCAGCTAAGTGCCAAGCAATAGCTTCACCCTCTCGATCCTCATCACTAGCCAACCAAACCATTTCTGCTTTTTTCGCTAAATCTTTAAGCTTTTTTACAATTGCTTTTTTATCTGAGGATACTTCGTATTTTGGATCAAAATCACCTTCTACATCAACGCCCAATTCTTTAGAAGGCAAATCGGAAATGTGCCCATAACTCGATTCTACTTTAAAATCTTTTCCAAGAAATTTTTCGATTGTTTTTGCTTTCGCAGGTGACTCAACTATTACTAAATTCTTAGCCATTTTTCATTTTTTATGAGTGCAAAGGTATAGCAAAAAAAATATATGAACCTAATTAAAATACTATACCATTATATATACACCAAATAAAAAGCCTTGAAAAACAAGGCTTTTTACAATTTATTCAATACCTATTTTCTCGACAGAATCAGCAGTATCTTCCCCTATAACTTCTTTATATATAAAGTATAATGGATGATCTGCAAAAGCTGCTGTAACAATAATTCCTATTCCACATAATAACATTCCTACCATAGAAGCTAACAATGAAGATACCATAACTAACCCAAAAGTAATTAGCCATTTTTTATGCCCTAATTTAAAGCTCAATTTAATAATTTCTGAAACTGTTAATTCCGGATTAAATGCAAAAATTACAATAAAGAATGACATTGGAACCATAACATAAAACAAAGGTAAATAACATAATAGCATTGCTACTATTGAAATTGCCATACTCGCTAACATTAATAGAGAAATATTAGTTAAATAAGGCGTTTTAAAAAAGTAAAATAACGATTTAAAACTTACCGTTTCTCCTCTATCTATTGATGCTAAATCTTTAAAAAAGGCTGCACGCATAGCGACAGTTACTACACTAAGCAGCAAAATACCTATAATAAAAACTCCCATATATAAAATAGAAAAACCTCCTAAAAGCACAGACATATCATCAGGATTCATTTGCCCATTTTCAGAGTTTGCAACTATAGCCATTACAAATGGAATATAAAAAATTAATATAAAAGGAATAATAATTACAAATGCAACCAGTTGTAACGACAACCCATGCATCCAACTTTTCTTAAACAACTCTATAGACTTGTTAAAAATTGTTCCAAAATCTAAAACCTTATTTGCTTCTATTTTCTTTTCTATTTCAGAAAAATTCATCTGCTTTATTTTATTTAATTATTAATGCTTCAAATGTAAGTTTTTTAACTATAATTTATAACTGCCACTTTGTCACTTTTATTTAAATAATCTTATCTTTGCATACTAATTGATTTGATTTTATCAATATTTATGGAGAAAACTATAGACGAAGCTAAACAAGGAGAAGCTTTAATTTTAGAGCAAAAAGAGAACAATTCTAAGAAACTTTTTATTGAAAGTTACGGTTGTGCTATGAATTTTAGTGACAGCGAAATTGTGGCTTCTATATTAGACAAACAAGGTTACAACACAACAGATACGCTAGAAGATGCAGATTTAGTTCTGGTAAACACTTGCTCTATTCGAGATAAAGCAGAGCAAACCGTTAGAAAACGTTTACAAAAATATAATGCTGTAAAACGTATTAACCCAAAAATGAAAGTTGGTGTTTTAGGTTGCATGGCAGAACGTTTAAAAACTAAATTTTTAGAAGAAGAAAAAATTGTTGACCTTGTTGTTGGACCAGATGCTTATAAAGATTTACCTAATCTTTTAGCAGAAGTTGAAGATGGACACGATGCAATAAACGTTCTTTTGTCTAAAGACGAAACTTATGGAGACATTTCTCCTGTACGTTTAAACAGTAATGGTGTTACTGCTTTAGTTTCTATTACTCGTGGTTGCGATAATATGTGTACCTTTTGTGTTGTCCCATTTACTCGTGGCAGAGAACGTAGTCGCGATCCACAAAGTATTATTGAAGAGGTTAACGATCTATGGAGTAAAGGCTACAAGGAAATTACTTTGCTTGGCCAAAATGTAGACAGCTACCTTTGGTATGGAGGTGGTATGAAAAAAGATTTTGTAAAAGCTACGGAAATGCAAAAGGCAACTGCTGTAGATTTCTCTAAACTACTTCAAATATGTGCAGAAGCACAACCAACTATGCGTATTCGTTTTTCGACCTCTAATCCTCAAGACATGAGTTTAGATGTTATTAAAATGATGGCAAAATATGATAATATTTGTAATCACATTCATCTACCAGTACAAAGCGGAAGTAACCGTATTTTAAAGGAGATGAATCGTTTGCATACACGCGAAGAGTACTTTACTTTAATAGATAATATTCGTTCAATTATTCCTAATTGTGCAATTAGTCAAGATCTTATTGCTGGTTTCCCTACAGAAACAGAAGAAGATCACCAAGACACTTTAAGCTTATTAGAATATGTGAAATATAACTTTGGTTATATGTACACCTATTCTGAAAGACCTGGAACGCTTGCAGAACGCAAATTTGAAGATGATATTCCAGAAACCACAAAAAGCAGACGATTAAGCGAGATTATTGCGCTTCAATTAAAACATAGCGAGCTTAGAACACGACAATTTTTAGGACAAACTATAGAAATATTAGTAGAAAAAGAATCTAAAAAAGCTAAAGATCAATGGTCTGGAAGAAGCCAACATAGTATTGTTGCCGTATTTCCAAAAGAAAATTACAACATTGGAGATTTAGTAAACGTAAAAATAACAGATTGTACAAAAGCAACACTAATAGGTGAAGCTGTTGGACTCTCAATGAAATAATAAAAAAACTTTCTTACATACGCAGGAAAACATATGGAATCATCAATTCAAGCAACAAAACAACGTTTCGGAATTATTGGAAATAGTCCCACTTTAAATCGTGCTATAGAAAAAGCTATACAAGTATCTCCAACAGATATTTCTGTTTTGGTAACAGGAGAAAGTGGTGTTGGTAAAGAAAGTATTCCAAAAATAATACACCAACTTTCGCACAGAAAACACAACAAATACATTGCAGTAAACTGTGGCGCAATACCAGAAGGCACAATAGATAGTGAACTTTTTGGTCACGAAAAAGGCGCTTTCACAGGTGCAACTGCAGCCAGAAATGGTTATTTTGAAGTTGCAGATGGTGGCACTATTTTTTTAGACGAAGTTGGAGAATTACCACTTACCACACAAGTACGCTTATTACGTGTTCTCGAAAATGGTGAATTTATAAAAGTTGGCTCTAGTAAAGTGCAAAAAACCAATGTACGTATTGTTGCAGCAACAAACGTAAACATGTTTGAAGCCATTAAAAAAGAAAAATTTCGTGAAGATTTATACTACAGATTAAGTACTGTAGAAATCAACCTTCCACCTTTACGTGAGCGACAAGAAGATATCCATTTACTGTTTAGAAAATTTGCTAGTGATTTTGCATTGAAATATAAAATGCCAACCATAAAGCTATCGGATGATGCTATACTTAATTTAATAAAATACCGTTGGAGTGGAAACATTAGACAGTTACGAAATGTGGCTGAACAAGTTTCAGTTTTAGAACAAAATAGAGCAATTTCTGCCGATACTTTAAGAGGTTATCTACCAACAGGAAGTAACTTACCTGCTGTAATTAAGACCACAAAATCTGAAAGCGATTTTAGTAGCGAACGCGAAATCCTCTACAAAGTATTGTTTGATATGAAAGCAGATTTAAATGATTTAAAGAAGCTTACAATGGAGTTAATGAAAAAAGGAAATGCTAAAGATGTTCAAGAAGATAATCAAGGTTTAATTGAAAAAATCTATGGTGATAACGATGACGAAGAAACTCTAGAAGACTTGCAAGTATTGGCTATTCCGCAGAAAACTGAAACAACTAAATCTTATACAGCAGAAACTAACGACAAATATCATTTTGCTGAAGAAATAGAGGAGGAAGAAACGTTATCTCTTCACGATAAAGAACTAGAATTAATAAAAAAATCTTTAGAGAGACATAGTGGTAAACGTAAATTAGCCGCTGAAGAATTAGGTATTAGCGAGCGTACACTTTATCGAAAGATTAAACAATTTGATTTATAGTTTCTCGTTATTATCAAACTTAAAAGCATTAAAAACAACAAATAAAAGATACTCACTTTCGTGAGCACAAGATGAAATACATAAAACACATTCTAATACTAATAGTAACAGTTTCAGTTTTTAGCTGTGGCTTTTATTCTTTATCTGGAACAAATATTCAAGCTGATGTAAAATCTTTTCAGGTAAACTACTTCCAAAATACAGCTGCACAAGTTGAGCCAGGAATAGATAGAGATTTTACTATAGCGTTGCAAGACTTAATAGTAAACCAAACTAATTTAGAACTTGTAAACTCTAATGGAGATTTAGTTTATGAAGGTGAAATTACAGAATATCGTATTTCTCCAACTACAGCAACAGCAGACAATACAGCTGCACAAAACAGACTTACAGTAGGAGTACGTGTGCGTTTTTACAATAAAAAGGCGGAAGATGACGACTTCGAAAAAACATTCTCATTTTTCTACGATTATGCAGGAAGTTCTTTACTTAGTGGTAGTGTAAAAGATACTGCTTTAGAAGAGATTTTCGAACGTATAACTCAAGATATTTTTAACGCATCTTTAGCTAAGTGGTAAAATGAATCAGACCAATTTTTTAAATATTCTTAAAGCACCACAGCACATTGACAAGTCTCAAACCGATGACTTAAAAAATATTGTGGAAGCCTTTCCTTATTTTCAATCTGCGAGAGCACTCTATATTAAAGGTTTAAAAAATGCTGATAGTTTTAAATACAACAATGCTTTAAAAACTACTGCAGCTTATACTACAGATAGAAGTATTTTGTTTGATTTTATTACTTCTGAAACATTTACTCAAAACGAAGTATCACAGTTTATTAAACAAAACACCGCTAATTTACTAGATATAGAGGTTCATGCAGAAAATATTTCAATTCAAAAAAGTGTAGAAATAGACACTATTTTAAAACAGCAAATTGAAGACACTAAATACACTTTAGATCCTGATTTATTTCAGCCAAAAATAGACACAGAACAAGTTGCAAGTTTTAAAAATGAAGTTAAAACCAAAAAAGCTGACGAACTAATAAAAGCAGAAGACGTCTTAAACATTGGGAAACCGCTTCAGTTTGAAAAAGTTGAGACACATTCTTTTAACGAGTGGTTAACTTTAACCCGCTTTACTCCTATTGATCGTGAAGTAAAATCTAGCAAGAGTTCTTCCGAAGAAAAAAAATCTAAAAAATCTGTTAGATCATTAGCTAAAGCTAAAAAGTTTGATCTTATCGAAAAATTTATTGAAAAGAGCCCAAAGTTAGTCGCAAAAAAAACTGCAACATCAAATCACAATATCGCTAAAGCGCAAATGATTCAGCCTGAAGCCTTAATGACTGAGACTTTAGCGCGTATTTATCTTGAACAAAAGAACTATAAAAAAGCAATTCAATCTTATAAAATATTAAGTTTGAAATATCCAGAAAAAAGTGGTTTCTTTGCAGACCAAATTAAAGCAATAAACGAATTACAAGAACAAAATAACAAGGAATAATGGGACAGTTTACAATATTTTTAATACTAATTGTTATAGTTGCCTTTTTACTAATAGTAGTAATAATGGTACAAAACCCTAAAGGTGGAGGATTATCTTCTTCTTTTGGAGGAGGTGGAACACAGCAATTAGGAGGAGTGAAGAAAACAACAGACTTTTTAGATAAAAGTACTTGGACATTAGCTACTATTTTAGTGGCATTAATTTTAGTGTCTAGCTTATCTATTCCACGTGCTGGAGCAACAGGAGATTCTAAGGCCTTAGATGAAAATGCTATAACAGTACCTGTAACACCTGCACCTGCACCAGCTGTAGACAATACAACTCAAGAAACAGAAGATGACAACTAATATCACCAATATAATATTATAAAAAAATGCCAACTTAACAGTTGGCATTTTTTGTTTCTAATAGCTACAGCATATAATCTGTAAGTTTGTCAGTTACTTTGTAATGGCACATTTTTAGCTTATCTATAAAGTATAAAAATAACGAACCGCCTGTATTCTAAACAGGCTAAATAAAAATAACATGAGCAAAATAAACATTAAACCACTAGCAGATCGTGTACTAGTTGAAGCACTTCCTGCTGAAACGCAAACTGCTTCTGGACTATATATTCCAGATAGCGCACAAGAGAAACAACATAAAGGTACTGTTGTAGCTATTGGAAACGGAAAAAAAGACGAACCACTTACTGTTAAAGTTGGAGATACTGTACTTTACGGAAAGTATTCTGGTTCTGAAATTAAGTTAGAAGGTACAAACTATTTAATGATGCGTGAGGAAGATATAATGGCAATCATTTAATCTTTTATTCCTGCTAAAACAGGAATTCATTCAACAAAAAATAATTTCAATTAACATAGATTTCTGCTTTAGCAGGAATGACAAAATAGAATAACATGGCAAAAAGCATAAAATTTGATATAGAAGCTCGCGACGGATTAAAACGTGGTGTAGATGCATTAGCAAATGCAGTAAAAGTAACTTTAGGACCAAAAGGAAGAAACGTAATTATTAGCCGTTCTTTTGGAGCGCCTATTGTTACTAAAGATGGTGTTAGTGTTGCAAAAGAAATTGAGTTAGAAAACCCATTAGAAAATATGGGAGCTCAAATGGTAAAAGAAGTAGCTTCTAAAACTAACGATTTAGCTGGTGATGGTACTACAACTGCAACTGTTTTAGCGCAAGCAATTGTAAAAGAAGGTTTAAAAAATGTTGCCGCAGGTGCAAATCCTATGGATTTAAAACGTGGTATCGACAAAGCGGTAAAAGCTATTGTTGAAGATTTAGGAAAACAAGCTAAAGAGGTTAAAAACTCTTCTGAAATGATTAAGCAGGTAGCTTCAATCTCTGCAAATAACGATGAGCTTATTGGTGATTTAATTGCTAAAGCTTTTGGTAAAGTTGGAAAAGAAGGTGTTATTACTGTTGAAGAATCTAAAGGTACTGATACGTATGTAGAAGTAGTTGAAGGTATGCAGTTTGACAGAGGTTACTTATCTCCTTACTTTGTAACAGATAGCGAAAAAATGATTGCTGATTTAGAGAATCCTTACATATTATTATATGACAAAAAGGTTTCTACAATGAAGGATTTATTGCCAATTTTAGAACCAGTTGCACAAACAGGAAAGCCTTTATTAATTATTGCTGAAGATGTAGATGGTGAAGCATTAGCAACTTTAGTAGTTAATAAATTACGTGGTTCTTTAAAAATTGCTGCTGTAAAAGCACCAGGTTTTGGAGACAGACGTAAAGCAATGTTAGAGGATATTGCTATTTTAACTGGAGGAACTGTAATTTCTGAAGAAAGAGGATTTACTCTTGAAAACGCTTCAATTGAAATGCTTGGTACTGCAGAACGTATTACTATAGACAAAGACAACTCTACAGTTGTTAATGGATCTGGAGATAAAGATTTAATTAAAAATCGTGTTAACCAGATTAAATCTCAAATAGAATCTACAACTAGCGACTACGATAAAGAAAAACTACAAGAACGTCTTGCTAAATTAGCAGGTGGTGTTGCAGTACTTTATGTTGGTGCAGCTAGTGAAGTAGAAATGAAAGAAAAGAAAGATCGTGTTGACGATGCTTTAAATGCTACAAGAGCAGCTGTGGAAGAAGGTATTGTTGCAGGTGGTGGTGTTGCTTTAGTGAGAGCAAAAGCCGTTTTAGGTAAAATTACTACAGAAAACTTAGACGAAACTACAGGAATACAAATTGTTGCACGTGCTATTGAAGCGCCTTTAAGAACAATTGTAGAGAATGCAGGTGGAGAAGGTAGTGTTGTAGTAAACAAAGTATCTGAAGGTAAAAAAGACTTTGGTTACGATGCTAAATCTGAACAATATGTAGATATGCTTAAAGCTGGTATTATCGATCCCAAAAAAGTAACTAGAATTGCATTAGAAAACGCTGCTTCTGTTGCCGGAATGATATTAACTACCGAGTGTGCTTTAATTGATATTAAAGAAGATGCTCCTGCTGGCGGAATGCCAATGGGTGGAGGTATGCCAGGCATGATGTAATAGCGAATCGCTATAGATAATTTACCCACTCTTACTTAGAAAAAATTGATATGTGGATAGATAAATTAAAAAACGCTCTCAGAATCAAATCTGAGAGCGTTTTTTCTTGGTTTTGCCTAACGTCTCGGCTATGGTTAGTACGGGAATTAAAAGCAGTTAACTTTCGATAAAGCACTTAGCCAAAACTTTTTATTTCGTTTTATCTTTTCTTTTTTAAAAGCCAAATCAAAAGATTTGACGGACTTAGTTAAAAGTTCTAAACTTAAGATTAAGTTCCAAAACCCGTATTAATTATTGCCATTGTTAGCCGCAGTTTTTATTTATTCAATTTCCCACTTTGCGTGAAGTTTTGCATATTTCGCTTTTAACACATCATCTTCTTCTTCCCATTCTGCTCCAATAATTTTAAAAATTTTCTTTTATTCCATTCGGCATTTCATCTCCACCAGTTTTTTTCTCATAAACATCCCTTGGTGCATAACTCAATCTTTCCCAATCGTCATTATCCATTCGTGTTCAAGTTGAACAAGAGTCTCTATATTTTGCATCGCATTTTCAAATATTTCCTTTCCTTAATCAATTAGCCAACCTCAAAAGTCTGAAAAACAGTCATCAAAGCATCCTCCCATAATATAAGCAGCAGCCCACAAATCCCAAGTGTATGCTTGTCCTCGAAGTGTTCGAAATCTATTGTCAAATTCAAGAACCTCCAGTGCAGAATGTTTTGAAAGTTCCTTATTTAATTCAGTTTATTGCTTTTCATAATTACCAGAACTATTGGATTTAGATATTTTTATAATTCTCCAAAAAAATATTTTCGTCCATTAGTTTGTCCGAATCCTGAATTGCTTCTTTTTTCCCAAATAGTTTGTCAAATATTCTCATTTCTATTGTTTCTATATTAATAAGATATGTATGAAAATTTCTAATCGTATCATTTTTTTCTAATTGTGGCTAATGTGTAGCGCAGCGAAATATAAACTCTAACGGTCTTGTGTATGGTTAGTTGCGTGGTTAAGTAACTGATTTAGTAAACAAATACGAACAAGAGAAAATTCCGAAGGAATTTTCAAAATAATCACTTGCCATAGCAATTAATTATACAATAATTGCTATTTGTAATAAGCTATTAAAACAAACTTTTGCTATTTCTAAACTAGGATTAATATACAATGAAAGCTATAGAGGTACTTTAGTGAAAAAGTAATGAAATTTTACTTGTTTTTCAGCACAGTACTTTGTTTCCCACAGTATTTATCAAAATGGGACTGAGGTAGTTAATTCTAGTAGAGATATTATTTCACTGAACTCAGTTATATCTCTCCAAGCGAAGATTACTACATTAACCTTCGGGGAAACCATTGAAGTACGGTGGAAAGTTAATTCTGGTGAAGCAACCTTTGACAATAGAGGCTTATTGTTTGTTCGTTCTGAATATTAGCTATTGATTATATTTACATTAAATTTACATTATTCGTATATTTTATCGATAAAAAGCATAAAAATCAGGATTAACACCGTTTTTTAGTATAGCTTACCCCAAATACTTAAAACTTATCTTATGAAATTTATTTTAAAATGCTTTGTTGTACAATTATTCTTATTGCCTTTAGGCAGTATTTATGCTCAAGTCGGTATAGGAACAACCACACCTGATACCTCTTCTATTCTAGACGTTTCTTCCTCCAGTAAAGGGCTTTTAATGCCACGATTAACCACAACAGAAAGAGATAATATCACACTCCCTGCGACAGGATTAATTATTTTTAATACGACATTGGTTGACGGTCAATTAAATACTGGATCACCTTCCTCGCCTAATTGGATAGGTATCAAAAGATATGAAGGATCTATGATTGATTCTGCTATTTCTGGTGACATTATTAGTACCACATCCACTACTGCTATGTTGGTGCCAGGCATGACAAAGGCACTTGAAATTGGTACTTATTCAGTTTCATTCAATGGTCAGCATTTAACCAGTGCAGTCAATCAAGAATTTAATACTAGCGAAGGTATCATTGATATTGACTTAATATACCAAGACCTAATTACTTTAACTGCCACTAACACATCACACTCTCTTGTTTTTGGCAATGGAGAGCATTTGGCTCCAGGTGTCTACGATATAGTTGGATCTACATCAGTTGCTGGAACATTAACTCTTAATGGTGGTGGAGACCCAAATTCTGTGTTTATTATCAGGAGTACCGGTCCATTAACTACGGGAGTTGGCACCAGTGTAATTTTGACCAATGGAGCAAGCGCAAATAATGTATTCTGGGTGTCTGAACTTCCCATGTCTACAGGTGCAAATTCAATTTTCAAGGGGTCCTTGGTTTCTCGTGCTGGAGCGATTTCGTTAGGAGTTAGCACGAGCATGGAAGGAAGGGTGTTTACAAAGTCAGGAGCATTAAGTGTAGGGGCGAGTTGCATTCTTACAGAACCATCGGGTGTTTCTCCTATTGATTTAAGGAGACTTTCATCATTTGTTATGTTTACTACTAGTGGTGCGGTATCATCTGATGTAAGTTCTACGATATCTGGAGATATTGGTACTGGAATAGGAGCTCTAGCAATTGCAGGTGTACATTATGGAGAACTATACCCTGCCGGTACAACATCTACCTCCGAAACTACTACCACTTACAGTATTTATCAAAATGGAACTGAGTTAGTTAATTCTAGCAGAAAAATTACATCACTTAACTCAGTTGTATCTCTCCAAGCAAAGGTTACTGCTTTAACCGCTGGGGAAGTTATTGAAATACGTTGGAAAGTTAGTTCTGGTCAAGCAACCTTAGACAATAGAGACTTATTATTTATTCGTTCTGAATAATTAATTGTTACTATCTACCCATCATACTATATTGGTTATGAAAAGTATAGCTTATGAGAAATTTTTTTAGAATAACAGATATAGTTCAATAATCTATACCTGTTATTCTTAAAGAAATTTTCTATCATTCTCCAACTTAGTTTCCAGATTTCAACCTCAGATAATTCAGGCTCTTCATTTTTCTTACAAGAGATTATTAGAGTAAAACCAAAAATTAGAAGTATTAATGTTTGTCAATTCATATTTGTTTTTTCGCATGTCTAGTCCTAAAATACGGCTACAGATTTAATTTTATGCTGATAATTGATATACCATATTTGGTGTTTTAAAGTCTAAAGATAGGTGTGATTTTATTTCATTATACATTTTGATTGCATTTTTTGCTGCTCTTTTAACGTGGGCTACATTCATAAAGGTTTGATCCAAATAAAATTCGTCTTTTAAAATGCCGTTTATACGCTCTGCCATTGCGTTTTCGTAACAATGATTTTCTTCTGTCACACTAATACCTATCTTTTTTCTTTTTAGTATTTGCGTGTATACATTGCTACAATATTGTATCCCTCTGTCCGAATGACGAATAAGTTCTTTAATATTTTTTTTCTTGACATACTGCTTTATTTAGAGCTCTTACACTCCCTTAGAGTTCTAGACTGTTTAAGGTCATATCCAAAAATTTATCTTGAATACATATCAGTTATTAGAGTGAAATAACAAAACTAGACATTCCACAATACTATAGAATTTTCCTAATTGACTCTTGGTGTATTTACCAGTAACTAAGTTCGGATAAAATTTTTAATTTGAAAGGTTCGCTATAACGTCTAGTTACTCTGTCATTTTTATACATATACTTGTGGTTTAGTATATACATATTTCAGGACGTGACTTTAATGGCAATAAAAAAGCCTTATCGATTTCGATAAGGCTTTTATTTTTTTTATGAAACTCCTGATAATATCATGAGATCACGAAACAAGTTCTGGATTAGATAATTAACATCGCATCTCCATAACTATAGAACTTATACTTTTCTTTAACAGCTTCATCGTAAGCACGCTTAACAAAATCATGACCTGCAAAAGCAGAAGTCATCATCATTAATGTAGATTTTGGTGTATGAAAATTAGTAATCATAGCATTGGCTATACTAAAATCGTAAGGAGGAAAAATAAATTTATTTGTCCAACCATCAATCTCATTTAAAGTATGGTTTGAAGATACAGCACTCTCAACAGCACGCATTGCAGTTGTACCTACAGCACAAATACGTCTTCTATTTTTAAGCGCAGTATTAATTTTCTCTACTGTTTCTGGCCCAATAGTTACTTCTTCACTATCCATTTTATGCTTAGATAAATCTTCTACCTCTACAGAGTTAAAAGTACCTAAACCAACATGTAAAGTTACCTCAGCAAAATCGATACCTTTAATTTCTAAACGCTTTAATAAGTGCTTAGAAAAATGCATTCCTGCTGTTGGAGCTGCTACAGCACCTTCTTTTTTAGCGAAAATTGTTTGGTAACGCTCTTCGTCTTCAGGTTCTACATCTCTTTTAATATATTTAGGTAATGGTGTTTCACCTAATTCAGTTAATTTTTTACGGAATTCTGTGTAAGAACCATCGTAAAGAAAACGTAACGTTCTACCTCTAGATGTTGTATTATCTATTACCTCAGCAACAAGTGTTTCGTCATCACCAAAGTATAATTTATTTCCAATTCTAATTTTACGTGCTGGATCTACTAAAACATCCCAAAGGCGTTGTTCTTCGTTTAACTCACGTAATAAAAACACTTCAATTCTAGCACCAGTTTTTTCTTTGTTTCCAAATAAACGTGCAGGAAAAACCTTTGTATTATTAAGAATCATGACATCGTCTTCTTCAAAATAATCAATAAGATCTTTAAATTGTTTGTGCTCTATAGTTTGTTCTTTTCGATTTAAGACCATTAAACGAGACTCGTCTCTGTTTTCTGCTGGATATTCTGCCAATAACTCCTCAGGTAATTCGAAGTTAAAGTGTGATAATTTCATTTTCATGCTTATCGTATGTTTTAAGTATTAGAAAGTTGCAAAGATACAATCTCAAGATAGGCGTTGTCAAGTAAATGACTGTTTATTATTATTTATTTTATATTAAACTGAAAACCGAGTTGCTTTAAATCGTCCCAAAAGGTTGGATACGATTTTGAAACCACCATATAATCTTCAATTTCAAGAGGTGTTTTTAAAGCCAAAGGCGCAAAAGCCATTGCCATTCTATGGTCGTTATATGTCGCTACAACAACATTTTCTTTAATTCTGCTAGATTTTTTAAGATGAAGACTTTTGTTAGTAATCTCTACTTCTCCACCAAGTTTTTCAATTTCAGTTTTTAAAGCTTCCAATCTATCAGTTTCTTTAATTTTAAGCGTGTGTAATCCTGTTAAATTAGATTCTAAGCCTAAAGCAAATGCTGTAACAGAGATTGTTTGTGCAATATCTGGCGAATTTGCCAAGTCAAAATCTATTGCAGTTTTAAAATCTACGTTCGTTGTTTTTTCAATTAATACCGTATTTCCTTTAAAAATAGTGGTAACACCAAAGCTTTTATAAATTTCTGACAAAGCTGAATCTCCTTGCAAGCTATCTTTTTTGTAAGATGAAATTTCAATTAAAGTTCCAACTTCAGCTAAAGCAACAATACTATAAAAATAAGAAGCCGAAGACCAGTCTGACTCTACAATTAATGTTTTAGGCTCTACCTTTTCTTGTAATGGTTTTACAGTAATTACATTACCCTCAAATTTGGATTCAATATTTAGCTCATTTAACAAACTTAAAGTCATATTAATATAAGGCACAGATGTTATTTTCCCATTTAAGGTTAACTCTAATCCGTTTTCTAATTTTGAAGCTATAAGTAATAATGCCGAAATGTATTGACTACTTACATTAGCATCTAACGAGACTTTACTTTTAGTTAATTGTTTTCCTTTTATTAAAAGTGGCGGATAACCTTCGTTTTCTTTATATAAAATATCTGCTCCTAATTGATTTAAAGCATCCACCAATATTTTAATTGGTCGCTCTTTCATACGCTTAGAGCCAGTAACTATTGTTTCTCTATTATTTTGAGTCGCAAAATAAGCCGTTAAAAAACGCATTGCTGTTCCAGCATGATGGATATCTATTACTTGTTCTTTAGACGCTAAAGCCTTTGTCATTAATTGCGAATCGTCACTGTTAGACACATTCTCAATATTAATTTCTGGGTATAAGGCTTGTAATAACAACAATCTATTAGACTCACTTTTTGAACCTGTAATTTGTATTGCTGACTTCTTTTTAATTGAAGATTTTTGTAAAATTATATTCATATTTAAAAGAGTGGATTCCTGCATTACTTATTAATTCTTATTTTCTTTTATTGAAATCGTGAATCTTCGATTTCGCAGGAATAACATTACGGATTAAACAATTATTTAAAATTTCCGTCTTCGCGGAAATGAAAAAAAGAAAAACTATTTAAGCTTTTCGTTATTATGATGACGATCGTGGTCGCGTTTTGTTTTAATATCTAATTTTTTATCGAAAGCCTCTTGCAGGTCTATTCCTGTTTGGTTTGCTAAACACAAAACTACAAACATAACATCTGCTAGTTCCTCGCCTAAATCTTTATTTTTATCACTTTCTTTCTCGCTTTGTTCTCCATAGCGTCTGGCAATAATTCTGGCTACTTCTCCTACTTCTTCTGTAAGTTGTGCCATGTTAGTAAGCTCGTTAAAATAACGAACGCCATGGTTTTTTATCCAGTTATCTACTTCTAGTTGTGCATTTTTAATGTCCATTTTACTTTCCTGTCTTTCGACTACGCTCAAGATAAACTCCAGCGGTAATCTTTTAAATTAAATTTTTGTTGTCTTTCTTTTAAAATGTAAAAATAATAAAACTATCAAGCATGGAATACCTATATACTTTAATTCGCTTAAAATCACTTGCACTCCCCAACTTGAGAAGAACTTACTAATACCTATTGGTGACACTTTTATTACTTGCCAAGGAAAGAAAAAGCGCTCATTATTAAACGGTATAAAAAAACCGATTCCCTTTCCTCCTGTTGTTAAAGCATCTAAAACACCATGTGATAATGTTGATAGAAAAAGAACTACAAAAAATAATTTACGTTTTGTTTTTGTAAATATAAAAGCTAAGATAGCTGCCCAAATAATAGCAAAAACTATAGAATGCGTAAATCCACGATGCCCAAATGGATGCGTGTACGGTATTTTACCAAAAGTAACAACATCTAAATCGGGAAGTATTGCGGAGACAATAGCCAAAAACAGTAGTAATTTACACGTTTTAGAACTCGCAATTTTAGTTAATGTAAAACCAACTAAACCATGCCCAAATAATGATGCCATTTACATTTTTTTAAGTACTATTTGTTCTGTCTCCTTTTTAATTACTAAATCGAAAAACTTTTTAAAGTCTTGATAATATACTGGTAAAATAATTGACTTATTAATATCTAGATTTGTTATTATTTGTATTAAATCATTTTTATGACTAATTGCATATGTAAACTCAGCATCTTTTAAATTGTATTGAATTTTAGCACTTTCAGGAATAGATTCCACTTGATATCCTTGAGGTATTTTAATATTAATAACATGTTTTTCTGAAATTGGATATGCAAAATCCACAGGATATTCTCTAGTTTCTTGTTTAAATGGGTTTTCTTTTTGAGCAAAAAATAACATAGAAGAAAAATATAATTTATCTGCTATTTCTTCTATTCCGTTTTGCAAACTGTACTCGTAAGAAATTAAAATAGGTTTACTTAATTCGTCTTTAGACTTTACATCTATATTACTTACTTTAATATCTCCTTTTCCTTCTTCTATAGATAAAATATGATCTTCGTTATTTATAGCATTAAACTCTTCTCTATGTGCTAATGCTAAATGATTGGTTAACTGCTCTCTTGCTTTACCATTTATTGACAAATCTTCATTAATAGTAGCATTTAAAAAAATTATTTGTTTAGAGGCTTGGCTTGGTTGAAGATTTATCCATTTAGAACTATCATTTTCTCTTATTAATCGTCCTTGCCAATTTAATAAGTTTTTAGGTAATACATTTGCAGTCGAAAATTTGTTTGAAGCATCTAATAATACAACTTTATCCATTAATTCTACAGCTGCAATTACATAATTAAAACCTGTTTTGGTTGCCGTAATTGGCACACCATTACTTCTAGTACTCACTAGTACTGGATTTGCTTGAAGACCACTATATCTCAACATTGCAACAAGCATTAAATTAATATCTGCAACATTTCCAACACCTTCTTTATATGCTTTTGAGACACCTAGATCTGAGTAATACCCAATTAATCCATTAGATTTTACTTTAGATTTAACATAGTTATAGATTGCACTTATTTTTTCTTCTGGAGTTGTTAATCCAGAAAGAATAGCGTCTACATCTTTTTGAAAGTAATAATCCTTATTTAATTGCTTACCAAAATCTTCATTCTTGTAGATAGATTCTGTTACGTCTTCCCAAGTACGTGAAAAACTTTTTGTTGGCTGATTTGGATATTCTATAGAATGCAACTCCATTACTAATTTTGCCTGATAGTTAGAAAGATTATCTACAAGAACTTCATTTTTTAAGGCAGGAATATTAGTTAGGTTAGAACTAATAATGTCACTTTTGTAATCAATCTTAGATTTGTTAAAAGATGTTTCAGTATTACTACCTTGATTAATACCCACAGGACTTGTTCTACTAGTTTCATTAATAGAAAAACTAGATTGTCTAACAGTTTTATTTAATTTGGGGAGATAAGCCGCTTTTGGATTTAATAAAGCCTTATATTTAAAATACTCTGGTGTTGATACTTTAAAATCTAATTTATTAATAGGCAATAGTTCTTGAAAAGCAATATCGTCTATTCCTAATAGCTGCGATACTACTGTGTATCTATACTCTATAATACAGCCATCTCCAACATTAGGCATGGTGAATTTTGTTTTTTTCCAATAGCGATTTGTTTTTTCTTCAAAAATTCCATCTTTTTTTAGTTTAGATTCTACAATCTTACCATTATTTAAATTGTAGGTGTAGGCTTTAAAACTAATTAATTTATCTTTTGTATCATTCCCTTCATCGTAAAGCTTTATGGTTTTTGTTGCATAATCATAACCATCTTTATTATAAATTTTGATGCGTTCTTGAATTTCATTTTTTTGAACAAAACCTTTTTCTTGTACATAGTCGAAAGAAATATTCTGGCTCCTATATAAAACTGCAGCATCTGCATCTGGCTCTAATGCATGTTGTGTTTCTTCCAGTTCCGCTTTACTAACTTTGCCAAATTTAAAATCTTGAGAAAATCCTAACTGCGCTAATAACAATGCAATAATTAATACTGTTTTCTTCATTTTTTATTTTTTAATACTATTTTAGATTTATCATGCTTAACTATTTGCAATAAAAAATCCCTAAACTCTTTATAATCTTCTTTGTTATACTGTCCTTTTTTTAATTTTAGTTTTCTTTGAAACACTAACGTCTTTTTATCTTTTTCCGTGATTGAAAAATGATACTCACCAAACTTATTAGTTATTGTAACAGCATCTTGTAGCGCTTCTACTTGTAAGGTTTCTGGAATTGTTATCTCAAACGTATTTATAGTTACTTTACCTCTATTAATTTGAAAAGGTAAATTTCTTTTTTTATAACGTGGAGGAACATATTCTTCTACATTAAAAATATTTGGTTTTAACAATATTCTTTCTCCTGCTTTAGAGGCATATCTTGTTATTTTAACGTCTAATTTTTCAGTAAATACTATTTCATCTTTATTGTTATCAAAATTAATAGCATTAATTTCTAGGTTATTAATAGTATTAAAATATTCTTTGTAATATAATTTTTGATCTTTTTCTAATTCGTTTTCAATATAATAATGGTTATCATATCTCACTCCTTGTGAAATAATTTCCACTTGCGCTTTAATATTCCCTGTTGCCTCTAATTGTACTTTTGCTTTTGTTTCTTTAGTATTTTCTTGAGCTGTATAAATTTTAGTGTGTACAATTTCGCCTCCTTCTGGAGATATTACAAAAACATCTCTATCATCGGTAAAACCTCCATTATAATTAAATGGTGAAGTTTGACTTGTACATTCTAACCAAACATTTCCTTGTGGTGTTGGTATATTTAAAATAACATGATTGGTTTGTCCTAAAAAAGTAACAAAATCTTTATTTATGTCTACTTGATTTTTTGATGATGCATAGACTCTAGTATAATTAGATTTTACATCTACCACGTCTAATAAAGCTTTAGTGTAATTTGTTAACCCTTTACAGTCTCCATATTTTACCTCATCTACTTGCGCTGCTGCTATTGGCTGTATACCACCAATGCCTTCTTGTACACTTATGTACCTTGTATTGTCTTGTACATATTTATAGACTAGTTTCGCTTTTTCAATAGGATCCTCTATTCCTTCTACAAGTTTTATTATTGTTTCTTTAGTTTTAACAGGAAGTTCTGTTCTATTTTGTAGCATTTCGTCATGCATCCATTTTCCTAAATTTTTCCAATCATCTGTTTTCCCTGTATAACCTTCGTAATGAAAATTAACTGGTGTTATAAGCACTTGCGGTGTTATGTTTTTAAGTAATGGACTTATTGCTTCATATTTAAGAGCACTCAAATTACTTGCGGTATAACTTACAAATCCTTCTTTGCTTTTATTTACAATAGTGTAGCCTTCAAAGTTTTTTTCTAGTGTATTAATCCCTACAGACACATCATAAATAACATCAAACTGATTCTTTTCTGTACTTACAGAATAGCCTTCAAGAGGTTTCCAAGACGGAATATATGCTGTATTATTTGTAGAGAACTCATATTCAAAAACTACTGTATAAGGATAGTTTGTTGGAGTATATTGCATGTATTTAACTCTACTGTCCTCATACAACGAAAAATTACTGACTGCAGAAACATCTTTAAAATCCGATTTACGAATTTTCTTTACCTGGTTTCCAAAAGCATCATAAATAATTGCTTGTAGTTTATGGATAGAAATACCACTATCATAACCAACACTTGCATCTATTTTTTTGTTTCCTTCTTCATTAATTATAGTAACAATTCTTTTTTTACTATACCTATATTTTTTAATAGAGCTTATTTCTATTTGCGTATAATCTAAACGCACTATAGCATTTGCATTTGTTTTTAATGAAATAGGAATTGTATTAGAGTTTAATAAGCTTTCATCTTGAGCATTTAGAGATAAAACAGAAAAAAGAAATAAGTAACAAGTAATAAGTAGGTTTGGTTTAATATTCATTTAAATTAATTAATAGGCTTCAATGTATTACTTTTAAATCATGTAGGAAAATATTTTCAATTTTTTATACTTTATTTTTAGAATCTATAACAATTGTTACTGGTCCATCGTTTAAAAGCTCCACTTGCATATCTGCTCCAAAATCTCCTGTTTGAACTGGTTTATTAAGCACAGATTCTAATGTCGCATTGAATGCTTCGTATAACGGAATAGCAACTTCTGGTCGTGCTGCTTTTATATAACTTGGTCTGTTTCCTTTTTTTGTACTTGCTTGTAGTGTAAACTGGCTAACAACAATGGCTTCTCCATTGGTATCTATAAGAGATTTATTCATTACACCTTGTTCGTCTTCAAAAATGCGAAGGTTCGCAATCTTGTTTGTTAACCATGTAATGTCTTCCTGTGTGTCTTCAGTAACAATTCCTAGTAAAATTAAAAGCCCATGGTTTATTGAAGCTACTTTTTTGCTTTCTATAGTTACGCTTGCCTTACTAACTCTTTGAATTACTATTTTCATGCTCCTTTCCGCGAAAGCGAAACGTTTATTACATTTTCACTACTCTTTATCCCAAATATCTGTTCTGTAATGTTGATCGTCTCCTTCAATTATTTGAACATAACTTCTGTAACGAGAAGCAGCAATTTCATCTCTTTCTAAAGCTTCTTTAACTGCGCATTTAGGTTCTTCTATATGCATACAATTATTGAATTTACAATCTTGACTCAACTTAAAAAACTCAGGAAAATAACCACTTATTTCTTCCTTTTCCATATCTACAACTCCAAAACCTTTAATTCCAGGTGTATCTATAATTTTCGCATCGAAACTTAAATCAAACATCTCTGCAAAAGTTGTTGTGTGCTGTCCTTGAGAATGCTGTGTAGAAATAGACTTCGTTTTTAAATCTAAAGTTGGCTCAATAGTATTTACTAAAGTAGATTTACCAACTCCCGAATGACCAGTAAAGACACTAACTTTACCTTCCATCAACGCTTTAATTTTATCTATATTTTCTCCGGTTTTAGCCGAAACTCTAACACTTTCGTAACCTATATTTCCATAGATATGTTCTAAGTAACTAACCTCTAAAATAGTGTCTTCGGTGTAGGTATCTATTTTATTAAAAACCAATACTGTTTTAATAGAATAAGCTTCTGCTGTCACTAAAAAACGGTCTATAAAACTAGTAAATGTTGGTGGATTGTCTATAGTTATTAAAAGAAAAACCTGATCTATATTTGAAGCAATAATATGTGTTTGCTTAGATAGGTTTACAGATTTTCTAACAACGTAATTTTCGCGATCATGGATCTTGTTAATTACACCTGTTTCTTGATCACTTTTGGTATCTAGCTCAAAATCCACATAGTCACCAACCGCAATTGGGTTGGTACTCTTTATGCCTTGTAAACGAAATTTACCTTTTATTCTACACTCGTAAGTAGTACCAAGTTCGTTTTTAACTGTGTACCAACTTCCTGTAGATTTATATACTAGTCCTGTCATTCATTAAATTGAAGTACAAAATAACGCATTTTAAATTTAAAACCTTAACCTCTTATTGCTTTTTTAGTCGGTAATTGTTTTCCATCTGCAATTATGTTTATTAAAAAAATTCCTGAAGGATATTGAGACAAATCTATGGTCACTTTATTTAATACATTCTGAAATACTTTAGATTGAATTGCTTGTCCCGAAATTGAATTAACAACTACTTTAATTTTATTATATTTTTCTTTAAAATTTATTTGAAAAATCCCATTAGCTGAAGGATTTGGGAACAATTTTGTGTCAATTTCTTTTTGGTCTGAAACATTTTCTATTGGAATACCTTTTGCTCTGCATAAAAAACCGCATCCTATTATTGTTCTAGAACAAGTAGATTTTGAATAACAAATTGTTTTCTTCTGTTTTAATGCAATCAACTCAACTGCTTCTAAAACATAAATAATTGCAGACTCTTTATTAGTTTCTGTTTGGCTGTAAGAAATAACAGAACAGCTTAATGCCAAAAATAATAGTAAAATTCGTTTCATGTGTTTTGATTTTTAAAATTGAATCAAATCTATATTTAATTCAACTTCTATAAAATCGACAATGAGTGAACGCAGCTTTTGGGTGAGTGAAAATTAAAAAAAAGAGCTTCAAAAATTTGAAGCCCTTTTTTATGGTATAAATGTCGTCGAGAATATTTTTTTACTATGGTTAGATCGCATTTCGACACGCTAAACATAACAAATAGATATTATTCAAAATAAGCTCTATCCTTTTAAAACCTTTTCTTGATGATTAATAGATTCTTGGTGAACTGCTTTAAATAATTTTAAAATAAACTCTTCGCTCAATCCTTTTTCGTCGCCTTGAAGTACCATTTTACCTAAAATCTCGTTCCAACGTTTGCTTTGTAAAACGGCAACGTTTTTTTCTTTTTTAAGTTTACCAATACCATCTGCAACATTCATACGCTTACCTAATAAATCTATTAGCTGATTATCGACAACATCGATTTGAGCTCTTAAATTAGTAAGTTCTTTATTGTATTCTGCTTCTGGGTCGCTAATTTTTCTAATTTTTAAATCCTCCATCATTTTCACTAATACAGTAGGTGTTACTTGCTGTGCAGCATCACTCCAAGCATTATCTGGATCTGTATGTGTTTCTATCATTAATCCATCGAAATTAAGATCTAAAGCCGTTTGAGACACATCGAAAACCATATCGCGCTTTCCTGTAATATGCGATGGATCGTTAATTAATGGTAAATCTGGAAATCTGTTTTGAAACTCGATAGCTATTTGCCATTCTGGAATGTTTCTATATTTAGTTTTCTCGTAAGTTGAAAAACCTCTGTGTATTGCTCCTAAATTTTTAATACCAGCAGTATATAATCTTTCAATTCCACCTAACCATAAAGCTAAATCTGGATTTACTGGATTTTTAACTAAAACAATCTTATCTGTTCCTGCTAAAGCATCTGCTAATTCTTGCATGATAAATGGGCTTACTGTAGATCGTGCACCAATCCAAAGTAAATCTACATCATTCTCGATTGCTAACTTTACGTGTGCTGCATTTGCAACTTCTGTACAGGTTTTCATTCCTGTTTCTTCTTTTACTTTTTTAAGCCAATTTAAACCTAAAGCACCAACACCTTCAAACATTCCTGGACGTGTACGTGGTTTCCAAATACCTGCTCTAAAATAACTAACATCTGTGTTTTTAAGCTCGTGAGCTATTTTTAAAACTTGCTCTTCTGTCTCTGCACTACAAGGTCCAGCGATTACTAATGGATGATCCAACGCCATGTCTGTCAACCAGTTTCTCATTTCTTTTTTATTCTCCATAATCCTACTTTTTATTGTACTTATAAGGCTAACTACTAAAACGAGTTTAGTACAGTAACCTTACAAGAAATTGATGTTATTTTATTCCGTTTAATATTTGTTTAATATAATTTGTGTCTTTCATTTCGTTAAAAACACCTTCAAAATCATCGTTTTCCATCATGTTTTTAAACTGCGTTAAATTCGCGATGTAATCTTCTAAAGTCTCTACAACATTAGCTTTATTCTGTTTAAAAATTGGCGTCCACATTGCTGGAGAACTTTTTGCCAATCTTACTGTGCTTTCGAAACCAGAACCTGCCATATCGAAAATATCGCGTTCGTTCTTTTCTTTTTCTATTACTGTTTTACCCAACATAAATGCACTAATGTGCGATAAATGCGACATGTATGCAATATGTTTATCGTGTGCTTCTGGGTTCATGTAACGCATTCTCATTCCTATTTCCGAAAACAGACCTAATGCTTTTTCTTGAAGCTTAAAAGCTGTTTTTTCTACTTCGCAAATAATATTTGTTTTATGCTGAAACAAATCTAAAATAGCTGCTTTTGGTCCAGAAAACTCTGTTCCAGCTATAGGATGCATGGCTAAGAAATTTCTTCGTTTTGGATGGTTTTCTACAACTTTACAAATGTCTAATTTGGTAGAACCAACATCTACAACTAACCCAAAATCTGATACTTTATCTAAAACTTTTGGCAATAACGCTACAGCAGAATCTACTGGAATAGATAATATTACTAAGTCTGCTTTATCCAAATCTTCAAAAGTTGCTTTCGCATCTATAACATTTAACTCTATAGCTTCGTTTAAATGCTGCACGCTATTATCTATACCATAAATAGTTGCGCCTGGTCGTTTTTTCTTTATATCTAAAGCTAAACTTCCGCCTATTAAACCAACTCCTATTATGTAAATATTATTTATCATACTCTTGCAATTGCTTCTTCTAATTCTACGATTGTTGCGCATAACGAAAAACGCACATAACCTTCACCTTGACTTCCAAAAATGGTTCCTGGTGTTATAAAAATATTATGTTCTTTTAATAGCTTGTCTATAAATTCTTCTGATTTAAAAAATGGTGGCAATTTTGCCCAAACAAATAATCCTGTTGCATTCTCATCGAAAGAACAATTTAGTTTAGTCGCTAATTCCCATACGAGTTTACGACGTTTCTCGTAGATACTGTTTAAGCTTACAAACCACATTTTTGATGAGTTTAAAGCCTCTACAGCTCCTTTTTGTATACCATAAAACATACCAGAATCCATGTTGCTTTTTACTTTTAAAACTGCATTTAGCAACTCGTGATTACCTAGTAACATCCCTACTCTCCAGCCAGCCATGTTAAATGTTTTACTTAAAGAGTTTAATTCTAAACACACTTCTTTTGAGCCTTCGATACTTAAAAGACTAAGAGGTTCTTTATTTAAAATAAAACTATATGGATTATCATTCACCAATAAAATATCGTGCTTTTTAGCAAATGCAATTAAGGTTTTAAATATTTCTTTTGTTGCTTTTGCTCCTGTTGGCATATGTGGATAATTTAACCACATAATCTTCACTTTACTTAAATCTTGCTTTTCAAGCTCTTCTATATTTGGACACCAGTTATTGGCTTCGTCTAAATTGTAAAATATAGGCTCTGCTTGTAATAGTTTAGTAACCGAAGTATATGTTGGATAACCTGGATTTGGTATTAAAACCGCATCGCCTTCGTTTAAAAAAGCCATAGAGATATGCATAATACCTTCCTTGCTTCCCATTAATGGTAACACTTCTGTTGCTGCACTAACACTTACTTGAAAATGCGTTTTATAAAAACCAGCAATTGCTTCGCGCAACTCTGGCAACCCTTGATAGCTTTGGTATTTATGAGCTCTTGGGTCTTTAAAACTGTCTGAAATTGCAGAAATTACTTTTCCAGGTGGTTGTAAATCTGGGCTTCCAATACCTAAATTAATAATAGGCTTGCCTTGGGATATTAGAAAGTTAACTTCCTTTAATTTCTTAGAAAAGTAGTACTCTTCAACGCTATGTAATCTTTTTGCAACTTCCATTATTTTTTTGCGTTTTTATATTCGCCTAACACTTTTAAATGTGTTGCCATAATCTCTAGTATTGCTTTAGCTTTATCAAAATCCTTATAATCATCGAAAGTAACATCTACAAAAAAGGCATACAACCAAGGTGTTTCAATTTTTGGTAAGGATTGTATTTTGGTTAAGTTTAGTTTACAGTCACTCAAAACATTAAGAATTGCAGCTAAACTTCCGCGTTTGTGATCGAGCTCGAATTTAATAGACGCTTTATTAATTTCAGCTTTATTAATTTCAGAATTATTTTGCTTTACAATTGCAAAACGTGTTTCGTTGTGCTTAATGGTTTGGATGCTTTCTGCTAAAATATCTAATTCGAATATTGAAGCAGCCAATCTACTTGCTATTGCTGCAACACCTTTAAGTTTTTTGTCTTGAATTCGTTTTGCAACATCTGCAGTATCTTTATCTTCTACTAACTTTATATGTGGATAATTTTTAAAGAATGCTTTACATTGCAATAATGCCATTGGGTGCGAATACACTTCTTTAATATCCTCGATACTTTGGTTTGGCAATGCCATTAAATTATGCTGTATGTCTAAATAATGCTCACCAACTATATGAAGATTATAATTATCTATCAACGCATAATTTGGTATAATTGAGCCAGCAATAGAGTTCTCTAAAGCCATAATTGCTACTTCGGTTTTACCAGAAAGTAAGGCATCTACAGTTTCATCGAAAGACAAGCACTCGTTTACAGCTGTATGTTCACCAAAATAGTCTTGAGACACGATGTGGTGAAACGATCCTTTAATTCCTTGTATAGCTACTGTTTTAATCAAATTTTATTTCTTTTTTTAAATCCCAACTTAAGTTGAAATTATTATATAAAAAAAGTCCCGATAAATTATATCGAGACTTAGTTTTAAATATATGTTTGTTAGAATTACATATACGCAGTCTCGTTCTTTTTGCTAAAAAAGAAATAGAAGCGGCTAAAATATGTGTTCTGTATTGTTTTCATTATAATTTGCGAAAGCACTAAATTAATTATAATGCTAAAGTAAATAATTATTTCACAAATCAAAATACTAAAGCATGTATTTTAAGCTTTTAGCTAAAGATTTAAAGATTTCTAAACAAAGTCTTGTTTAAATTACAGAATGTTTATTTTTGAAGAAAGAATATAAGATGTCTATAAAGGTTGAAAATATAACGAAGGTTTATGGTGAGCAAAAAGCACTTAACAATGTGTCTTTTGAGATTAAAAAGCCAGAAATAGTTGGGTTTCTTGGTCCAAATGGAGCAGGCAAGTCTACAATGATGAAAATATTAACCACTTTTATTAGCCCAACCAAAGGTGAAGCAGCTGTAAATGGATACGATATTTTATCTCAAGCTAAACAAGTGCAACAAAGTGTTGGCTACTTACCAGAGCACAATCCATTATACTTAGAGCAATACGTTCGCGAATACTTAGCCTTTAATGCAGATGTTTATAAGGTTAGTAAATCTAGAATTGAAGACGTTATAGAACTTACAGGTTTAGCTCCTGAGGCTCATAAAAAAATGAGCCAGTTATCTAAAGGTTATAGACAACGTGTTGGTTTAGCAAATGCTTTATTACATAATCCAGATGTTTTAATACTCGATGAACCTACTACTGGTTTAGATCCTAATCAATTAGTAGAGATTAGGAATTTAATAAAATCTATTGGTAAGGAGAAAACTGTTTTTCTATCTACGCACATTATGCAAGAAGTGGAAGCCATGTGTGATCGTGTTATAATAATTAATAAAGGAGAAATTGTTGCCAATAAAAAATTAACCGAGCTTCGCGATGGACAAGAGCAAACCGTTATTGTTGAATTCGATTATAGAGTTGAAGATGCTTTTTTATTAAAGTTACCTAACGCAAAAAGCGTTAAAAATACACACGATTTTATTTACGAAATTATCTTTTCTACAAAAGAAGATATGCGTTCTCATGTTTTTGATTTTGCCCATGATAATGAGTTGAAGATTCTTCAACTAAATCAAAAAAATGCGAGCTTAGAGAGCATGTTTAGAGAACTGACGGCTTAAAACAGTAAGTTTACATTTTAAACTAAAGCAAATAAGTAACACTATAGATACTGAAATAAAAAAATTATCTTTACGAGATAACAGTAACTATAAAGTTACCATAACCCGACTTATTTCCCGGATATCAGGAATAAAAGTTATTATATAATGAGTTACCCAACATTTGAAGAAACATTGAGAAAACGAAAAATTATAGGAATACATCTATTGTCATTTATCATTTTGACAACAATACTGATTTTCTCATCTGAACCTTTATTGAATAGATTTGCTTCGGGAATACATAATGTTGGAATGTGGCTGAATTTAATAATTTATGGAACAATCGGAATTCTAATTTTGACAATTGTTTCGTGTCTGATTTTTATAAAACGTAGTAATTAAACTCTTGAAAAAAATCACAAAAAATAATCTCGAACAGAATTTGAAAGAAGCTACTTCTACTCTATTAGAAATGGCGAGAAATTCCTGTTGGAATAAAATTTCGGGCAATACGAGTTACATAATTTCGGAAATAATAAATGACGAGCGGAATTTTTTTGACAAACGAATTGAACGTAAAAAAGCAAACGAAAAGAAAAAATCCAAATCGCTTGAGCAAATAACAGCGGAATTAAAAGACATTTATGAAAATCTGTACGATATAAACTTGTACATATATAAAAGCGAAAAGGAAAGCTCAATAATTGAAATTCAATACTATCCAAAATCATCACTCGAATCGGAATTTTATGAAACCGTAAAAGACAATGACCCAATGTTGCATATGAAAATCGGAATTCCACCTTACGTGAATAATAAAACCGAAAAATATGACGTGAATTGGGAATTGGGTGGAATTATATACGAATGGAATTTATTTTGGAGTCGATTGAAATTCAAATGGAAATATAGAAACCGAATAAAAAACGTTGGGTAACACCGTATATAATTTATTGCTAGTTCTAGCCTACTTACGAAAGTCCTCGCGGACTTTCTTGGTCGGTAAATATTTACTAAATTAGGTGCTTGAAACACGCAACAAACCATATACAACAACGTTAGCACCAATTTTGACCCGTCCTGAAATAAGGCTACATAATTTTAAACATTATGTATAGAAATGACAAAGTAATTAGATGTTACAGCGAACCTTTTAAATTAAAAATTTTAGCCGAGCTTACTATCGGAAAACACACAAAGAGCGAGCTTTGTAAACTCTACTCTATTGCACCTACAACAGTAAATGTGTGGATCAAAAAATACAATCGTAAAGACTTAATGAACACCAGAGTAAAAGTGGAAACTAAAGACGAAATATCAAGAATTAAAGCACTTCAAAAAGAAATTGAACAGCTCAAGAAACTAATACTAAAAAAGGACCTTGATGCTATGGTAGAAGAATCTTATCTAGAAGTAGCTGCTGAAGATCTTGGTTATAAATCTATTGCTGAACTAAAAAAAAAGCTAAGTATAAAGCCTTAATCAAAGCTAAAGAGAAGTCTAAGGGATTTGCTTCTTTAACGACTATAACCCATTGTTTTGGGCTTAAACGTGATGCTTATTATAAGCATAAAAATAGAGCTGATAAGCGTTTAAAACTAGAACAACAGATTATTAATATAGTCAGAAAAAGACGCAAATCTCTTCCTAGAGAAGGCGTAAGAAAACTTGTAAAATCATTAAATGTAGATTTTAATAAAGCCAATATTAAAGTTGGTAGAGACACACTATTTAATATTCTCAGAAGACACCAAATGCTAACACTTAGAAGGAAAACCAGTGCTATAACCACTAACTCTTATCATCGTTTTTATAAATATAAGAACATTATAAAAGACCTAGAAGTTACAAGGTCCAACCAAGTTTGGGTGAGTGATATAACTTACATTAGAACCGTAAAAGGCTTTTGTTACTTGGCGTTAATAACTGATATGCATTCCAGGAAAATAGTTGGATATGATCTTAGTGACAGCCTAGAACTAAAAGGTTGTGTAAGAGCGCTTAATAAGGCAATCTATCAAGCTAAAGACATTAAACAACTTATTCATCATTCAGATAGAGGAATACAGTACTGTAGCAATGTATACACACAAATACTTAGAAGAAAAAAAATAGATATTAGTATGACTGAAGAAAATCATTGTTACGAAAATGCAATGGCAGAACGTGTAAATGGTATTTTAAAAGATGAATTTTATCTAGACCAAACCTTTGATAGCGTAGATCACGCAAAACGTGCTGCAAAAAATGCAATTAATTTATACAACGAAATAAGATTACACTTATCTTTAGATTATAAAACACCTAATATGGTATATAAATTATCAGCTTAATTCAATTTTAACCTGTAGCCATATTTCAGGACAAGACATTATGACAAACCACTAATCAATGATAAAATTCTTTCGGAAAATTCGCTACGACCTTATGGGAAAAAATAAAACTGGGAAATACTTTAAGTATGCAATAGGAGAAATTATACTTGTCGTAATTGGAATTCTGATTGCTTTATCAATAAATAATTGGAATGAAAAAGAAAAAAGTAGAGATAGCGAAAAACTACTCTTAACTAGTTTAAAAGAAGAATTTAATTTTAATCTAATTCAATTAAAACAAACCAAAAATCAAATAGATAATTCAACGGGTCAATTGGTGAAACTAATTAATCTATTTGGCACAAAGACTGATACATTAGGTATTGATTACTTAAATAAACTGATAAATGATGGCCTTTGGGGACCTATGTTGAAATCTAATCAAGATATCTTCAATAGTATATATGATAATGGAAAAATGGATTTGGTAAGCAATCCCGAACTAAGAAAAATGCTACTTGCTTGGGGAAGCCAACTAGAACATTTTGAACATACCCAGAAAAACATGTCGATTAATCTAAATCGCAACGTATTGCCGAAAATGGAAAAATTAATTTCTCTTCGTAATTCTGATAATTTTGGCATTGTTAAAGGTGTTGAAGGAGGCTCTAAAATAATGACTGACAATAGAGTTATACTGTCTAATCTAGAGGCTGAAAACGTATTTTTTGATCATGTGTGGGAATTGGAAAATGTTGCAAGTTTATATCCAAGTCTCTCGATTGCAATTGAAGAAATTATTATACAATTAGAAAAATAGAACCTATGAAAAAGTATTATTCATTAATATTATCACTTTTATTCATTACACTTTGCTCATGCAAACAAAATAACAAACATAATTATTCAAAGTACAGTTCTAAGACTATAGAATTAATTAGCATTGTAAACTCAAACCCTGAAATTAAATCGTTGCTTTTAGCCTCAATAGAACAGGCAAAAAAAATCAATCCAGATAAACAAACTAATCCTGCTCAAACATTAGAAGAGTACTATCAATTTGTCTCATGGACAGAAAATGTTATGCCTTGGCAATTCTTGGAAGTTGATTATGCAAATTCACTTTATGATAGAATCGATCAAAGTTTGTGCTACTTTTTCTTTATAAATGATCAACCTCTTGAAGCACTTGAAGAAAAAGATTATTTCAATAACTCACTTCAGTATCATGAACCATACAAGTCATGGTTAACAAGTTTCAATAAAACATATGGCGAGTTTATGGATTCGGAGTCTTCTTGGAATGCCGACTATTACCAAATTGCTCTTGCAGATGGAATTTTTGGTCTTCAAAATGATTGGTATGAAGATCCTTCCAATTGGAAAACTTTTAATCAATTCTTTGCAAGAAACCTTAAAACCCCTAAGCAAAGACCTATAGTTGAACCAGATAACAATAAGATAGTAGTATCAGCAGCAGATGCTCAACCTCAAGGAATTTGGGCTATTGATGACAATTCAATGATTGTTGAAAAAGAAGGAGTTGTTGTTAAATCTGGGACTTTATACGATGTGAAAAACCTAATCGGAAAGGAAAGTGAATATGCAAATTCATTTACTAGCGGAACATTTACGCATTCATTTTTAGATGTAGGTGATTATCATCGATATCATTTTCCGCTGAGTGGAATTGTGAAAGAAATACGAATTATTCCTGGCGAAAGTGTTTCAGGTGGTTATACCACGTGGGACCCTGAGAATAAAAGATACAAATTTGATGCATCATCAGTTGCTTGGCAAGCAATTGAGACACGCGGATGTGTGATTTTAGATACTGAAGAATTTGGTTTAGTTGCACTTCTACCAATAGGAATGTGGCCAGTATCTTCCGTTAATTTCGAAGATAATTTACACGTAGGAAGTACAGTCTCTAAAGGGGATATGTTAGGTTACTTTCTATTTGGAGGTTCTGATTTTATTATGATATTCCAAGAGAAAGCACAATTTATTTTGGATGCACCAAAGAAAGAAAAAAATGACGGTTATAAACATCAGTTAACCGGAGAACGATTAGGTTCTTTAGGCAATAACAACAAATAACGAAAGCACAACAACGTGTATAATTCATTGCTAGTGCAATGATTACTTGGAAATTCCTTTGGAATTTCCTCTGGTTCGTTTTCTTTTACTAATTTAGATCTAGCCAACGCAACTAATCATACACGTATTCCAAGATCAATTCCTAATAAATATTCTATTTTTTTTTAAGCTGCATGCTGTTGTAAAACAACATAAGGTGTTCCTCTTTTCACAACAGCAAAAGCTCTTGCAATTAGTTTGTTTCTAACATTATTTATGGCTAACATTTTATCTTTTCCTTCTGCTACTTTTCGCTTATAATATTGTCTTAATTCACTATCATGTTGTATTGCAGAAACGCTTGCCATACTTAATAAGCTTTTCATTTTTCTGTCTCCTAAATAATGACATTGTTTTCGCTTATAGATACTGGTTCCAGAACGATGCTCGAATGGCGCTGTTCCACAATAACTAGAAAAAGCACGCCAACTTGCAAAGCGTGTAAAGTTTCCTGTATGGTAAATTAATTGACTAGCAACTACTAAACCTACTCCTTTTAAACTCGATAATAATTCATAATTTTTTTGCATCGATTCATCTTGAGAAATAATCTCTTTTATCCTATCCTCTACTGATTTTACTTGCTTAGATAAATAGTCTATACTGCGTTTTAAGCTTATGCAACCAGAATCTGTGGTTGGACTAGATAAAAGTATTTTCATTTCTTTTAAAGTACCTTTAAGACCTGCATTATTTCTAACTAATTGATCCCGTAAAGCTAACAGTCTTCCAAGCTCTAAATGAGACATACTTTTTACTGTACTTGGTTCCAACTCTTCTCTATAAAGCCAAGCATAACGTGCTATTAAAGCCGCATCAAGCTTGTCTGTCTTTTCTTTTACAATTCCCGATGAACGTTTTATTTTTAAAGGACTTTCTTCTACATAAACTATAGATTGACTAGCGAAATAAAGCGCTAATTTTAATGAGTAATATCCTGTATTCTCAAAACAATAAAAAACGTCAATTTCATTGGTATACTTTGAAACCCATTTTAAAAGACTTTTATAACCTACTACATCGTTAATAAACTCCTTATGTACTTCTGCTTGATAACAAAAGGCATCTATTGTTTTTTTTGAAACATCGATTCCAACGACTTCTTTGTAATTTTTCATATTTTTACAATTAGAGTGAATAAATATGTTGCGTTAACTACTTCCTTTATCGGGAGATTTTGACTCCTGGTATTCCAAATGGTTCTTGGCAACTGTATAGAAAGAGAGGACTCGTACGTGTAAGGGAACGTTATTCTAAAACACGTTATAGTTCTCCTCTTTTTCTATCTAAAGATATTTATTACAAACTAAAGAAACACGTTGGCAGTAAGCTTTCAAAAAACGACATGAATAACGGAATAATACTCATTATTGCATTTTCTTTCCCATTATTACTTCTGATAGTGTACTATTTCTGGTTATCAAAACGAAAAAAAAGACACGCGGAATCATTAAAGTCTGATTGGGTTAAATTTGAAAAAGCAATATCTCAAAAACACATTAACGGAATTATAAAATACGGAACCGAACTTATATGGAACGAAAATTTGACGGATTCCCAACTAAAAAAAATGAAGGAATCAGTTGGAGAATTAGTTATAGAACACTCTGAATTGGAAAACTTAAGAATTTTAATCTATAACAAGTTTTTACATTGGAATAGAGATTACGTCGGAACTGCATAATTTAGCGTTTAAGCCTACTGCCAACAACGTATATAAAAAATTGCTATATTTAGCTAAATCAAAAGGTCGTTGCACGTTTGCTACATCTGATTTTCCTTCGGAAAATCCTCGCATGCAAACACGCAACTTTCCATATACAAAACCGTTGTAGCACATTTGAGAAACAATGAAACCTGAATTAAAATATATAGAATTGAAAAGCGGATTTGGTGATACTGGACCAGCGTGGATTGGAATGGCGGAATTTTCAAAATCTGGCAGAACTGTTTATTTTAATGGAAAGGCTCTTAAAAACTCAAATGCACAAGGAATCGCAGGAAATTACTACGACATAGAAAGTGGAGACGAATATTGGGTTTCTGGAATAAAGAAAAACGGAACTGACCGACATTGGGCTGGAGGCGGAAAAGTAATGATTGATCGAAATGTTGTTGACCTTTATTTAAGTCTGGTTGACTTCAATATGTTGGATAAAAACCGATTTGATTTAGTGGACATTTTGCCAACTGAGAAACAAAAGTTTGCGGAATTAGAAAATCAGAAATTAAATTAAAACATTGTGTTGAAGAAAAATACTAACATCGTTTTAGGCTTAATTCAAATGGTATTGTCTGTATATTGGATATATGAAATGATATCTCTTTATTACAAATATCATTATACAGATATTCTTTTTGCTTTTATGTATCCTAATTGGGTTCTGTTTTTAAATATTTTATTAAGTATTATAAACTTATACTTTGGAGTAAAATTAATGACCGGAAAAATATCTAACAAACGAAGTTATTTGACAATGGTAATTTTAATAATCATTGGAGGATTGATAAATATTTTGAGTGTAGCATAAATAAAAACGTGCTACAACAATGTTTGTCGCATATTGAGAAATAAGTGATGAATAAAAGAAATTTAAAAATCATAAAACTTTACATAATTAGCTTATTCTGCATTGTCTTTTATTTCATATTAGAGAATTCTAAAATCATATCTGAACTCGTTCAAATATCAGAAAAAGGTCGTTATGGTGGATTCCCGACATTTTTTCTAACAGGGTTATTCAAATACGGATTATTAGTAATCGGAATAAGTATAATTATGAGTTTTCTGCTAATCAGAGAAAGAACAAAAAACGCTTGAATAAATAAAAACGTGCTACAACAAAGTACTGTGGCTAAAAACAAGTGAAATCCCATTAATTTTTCACCAAAACACTTCTATAGCTTTCATCATATATTAATCCTGATTTAGCAATAGCAAAAACTTGTTTTAATAGCTTATTACAGATTGCAATTAATGCTAATTTTTTACGCTTTCCTTTTGCAACTATTCTATTATATAATTCGCGACAAGCTTTATTATGTTTACTTGCTAAAAAAACTACACATAAATAATACTTTACGTGACCTTTTGTTTCCCATCTTACTTCGTTGCCTAACATGAGCATATAACCAGTAAAAATAAACAAAATGCTCTTCTAGAATTTAGATTTTGAGTAAGACAGTCGAGTAAGCGCGTTAAGGATGGAAATGGCATCCTTTTTTTATTTTTCTTAAAAAAAGATATAATGGACAGCCTGACGTTTTTAAGCTTTTTTAGCTTAAAAAGGGAACGCCATATTAAACTAAATACTGAACACGTAAAAGGGATTTGTTACTCGAAAATTACGCGACCATCAAACTGTTCTTGAACATCTAAAACTGGTGGTGTTGTTACAGAGATAACATCTCCTGTACTTAATAGATTAGCAGTAAGTTTAAGTTGAGGGTTAACAATAATATTATTTGTGCCACGATGGTAAACATTTACGTTATCGGCAATAAGGTTTCTGCCTTCAAAACGTCCATCTCCAGAAGCATGATTAACGCGTAAGTTAGTAGTAGTTCCAGAAACATAAGTTGTAGTTGTATTATTAATTACTACAAAAAGATTACTAGCATTTACTTCTAGATTAAAAATACCGTTGTTATAAAAATCGCCAGAATCGTCTTCGCTTAACAAATCTAAATTTGGATAATTTAAAGTACCATTACTACGTACTGTAAATTGGCTACTGTTTCTAATTTCTGTTAGATTTGGAGCACTTATATATACTTTGGTTAAACCGTAATCTCGCGTAAGATTGCAACCATTATTGTCGTTTATAAGCAATCTACCACTTTCTACTATAACCGAAATTTTATCCATTAGGTTTTCTCCTGTTTCGACTTTTACGCTTTGACTTGGTGCATCTGTAACAATTAATTCTATATTTTTAAAGACTGTGATTTTGGTAAATGGTGCTACTGTAAATGCTTTTTCAATGCTATCTCCTGCATTTTTAAAACAGTCTGGTGCATTTTTACTATCGCAACTTGCAAAAAGTAATACTATAAATATGTATGCTATTTTTTTCATTTTATAATCTTATTCCAATTCCTATTTCTACAGCTTCGGCTTTTGCTCCATGAGACTTTAAGGTTAATGCGCCATAGATTTTTTCTCCAAAATAGCGTTTTAAACCTATTCTATTATACACGCGACCTTCGAAATCAAAAGGATAATAAACATAGTAACCCAATTGCGTTATAAATGAGGTTTTATTAATAAAAAGTTCGTGACCAACAAAGACTCCAACACGTTTATAATCTTCGTCTCCACTTACATTATCTTCTGGGAAAGCTACTGCTTTGTATTGAATGTGTTTCTTTAAAAAGTTAGAAAAAAATACATCTGTTCCTACTTGTATTGCACTTTTTCGGTTTAAGCGTTTATCGGCAAAAGCAGACACCACATAAAAAGCGTATTGTCCTGTATTAATAACATCGCTTTCGTTTACTCCTGTTCTAAAAGCAAAATTATATTTTATTTTTTCTTTAAAATATTTCTCTTCTGTAGATGGAATGTACTCTGTTGATTTTTCGTTATCAAAAATATAATTGGCTCCAATATTAAAAACAATACTGTTAATAGAACTGTTTGGTGCTTTTACATTTCCGTTAGAATAATGAATTAGTGTTAATCCTGTTTGTAAGCCAAAATTCTTGAAAATGTTTTCTTTTTTATAGTTTAGCATTAAGTAAGTTGAACTTAATAAATGTGATCCAAAAGCATTGTTTCTAAAGTTTTTAACTTTATCATAAGGTGTTGTGTTATACGCTAGACCTTGCCCAATACGAAACATTACATTTCTCTTAAAGAAGTAGAAATTATAATGTGCAAAGACTCCATAGTTTTCGCTTAAATACTGATTATTAAATTTTTGATATACAAAAGATGCTCCATAATCTGGATAGTTAAATCTGCTTTCCCAAGCTTTTTTTCCAAACGTTTTTTGGTTATAACTTAATATAACTCCAGATGGATGTCCAGTAATTAAATGTGAGATATCAGTATTATGTTCAGTAATATTCCCATAGAAATAATTAGCATCTATTGTAAATGAATTTTTGTCTGCTTGAGCAGAAATACTAATAGAAAAAAATAATATATAAGCGTATAATATATACCTCATCAAGTAAATTTGTTAGATGGCAAAAGTAAACTAAATATTATTTATTGAGTGTAATTTATAATTGCTTAGTCAAATAAGGCAGAAGATAAGTAACGATCTCCTCTATCGCAGATAATAGCAACCACAACACCTGCGTCTATAGTCTCTATTAATTTTAAGGCAGTAGCTACAGAGCCTCCACTACTCATGCCTGCAAAAACACCTTCTTCTCTAGCCAAACGTTTAGTCATAGCTGTTGCCTGTTCTTGGCTTACTTCTATTACTTGATCTACTTTTGAAGGATTAAAAATACTTGGCACATAGTCCGGCGACCATTTTCTAATACCAGGAATTCTTGATCCATCCATTGGTTGTGCACCAATAATTTGAATGTTTTTATTTTGTTCTTTTAAAAAAGTAGCCGTTCCCATTATGGTTCCTGTTGTGCCCATTGCTGAAACAAAATGAGTGACTTCACCATTTGTATCTCTCCAAATTTCTGGACCTGTAGTTTTATAATGTGCTCTCCAGTTATCGTCGTTCTCAAACTGATTTAATAAAAGGTATCCTTTTTCGTCTCTCATTTTAAAAGCGATATCTCTGGAACCTTCAATACCTCTTTCTGCACTTGTTAATATTACTTCTGCTCCGTAAGCACGCATTGTTTTTACGCGTTCTACTGTAGAATTTTCTGGCATAACTAGAGAGATGTTTATACCAAATAAACTTGCGACGTAAGCTAAAGCAATTCCTGTATTACCACTTGTGGCTTCAACTAAGTGACCTCCTTTTTCTATGTCACCTCGTTTTACAGCTTCGGCAATCATATTATAAGCTGGTCTATCTTTTACACTTCCACCAGGGTTATTGCCTTCTAATTTTAGATAAAGTTTTACGTTTGGTTTTGAAACTAAATTTGAAGCTTCTACTAAAGGCGTATTTCCTATTTGCTTTAAAATACTCATACTTTATCTATTTGTTATTTTTATATCAGACTTGTAAGTTACAATTGAGTTTTCGGGAATGGATTTTGTAATCCAAACGTTTGCGCCAATAATACTATTTTCGCCAATTTCTACAGTTCCTCCTAAAACAGTAGCATTCGCATAAATGGTTACATGATCTTTAATTGTAGGATGTCTTTTTGTATTTGCTAATGCTTTTTCTACTGTAATACCTCCTAAAGTTACGCCTTGATAAATAACAACATGATTATGTATTACAGCGGTTTCTCCAATAACAACTCCTGTGGCATGATCTATAAAAAAAGAATGTCCAATGGTTGCTCCAGGATGAATATCTGTACCTGTTACTCCATGTGCATATTCTGAAATCATTCTAGGTAAAACAGGAATATCTAGTTGCCATAAAATATGACTTATGCGATACATAGCAATAGCATAAAAACCAGGATATGCTAAATACACTTCTCTAACACTTTTAGCAGCTGGATCGTTATTATATGCTGCTTCCGCATCTAATTGTAACTTTGGTTTTAATGCTTTAATTCCGACAACAAATTGTTCCCATTTTGTATTACAAATACCACAATCTAAAGCTTTAGATACATAAAAAAAGGACTCCTTAATATTTTTAAGGAGCACTTCTTGTTTCTCTGAAGATTCTAATGCGCAATAGAATAATTCTTTTGCGAGTTCTTCAACTTTTTCTTTAAACCTAAATGGTATTTGCAATGTCTCTTGCATCTTATAATTATTTAAACTTCTGGAGCTAATTTTATTTCTAAATTATGTAAAGCATCTGTAATAGGAATTTGACAGCTTAATCTGCTGTTATCTTTCACATTAAAAGCTTCAGATAACATAGCATCTTCTTCATCTTCCATTGCATTAATTTCGTTATCCGAATTAACATAACATTGGCACGAAGCACACATTGCCATACCGCCACAAATACCAATGGTCCCTTCTGGAGTTAACTCGTAAGAACGAATAACTTCCATAACATTCATTGCCATATCTGTAGGTGCTAAAACACTATGTTTTATACCTTCGCAATCTATAATGTGTAAAGTAACATCTTCCATTATACTATAGCCTTTACAACTGCTTTTGGTGACTCTTTTCTTGTACCATCAAACCCATCTATACCACTTACTGTTGTGTATTTTAAAACAAATTTCTTGCCTGGATTTAATATTTTATATGCAGATTGACACATTAATGTTGCTTCATGAAATCCACAAAGAATTAATTTTAGTTTCCCTTCATATGTATTAACATCACCAATAGCAAAGATACCATCTATATTAGTTTGGTAATCTACGGTATTCACTTTTATTGCATTTTTTTCGATCTCTAATCCCCAATCTCCTATTGGACCTAGTTTTGGCGATAATCCAAATAATGGAATAAAATAATCTGCTTCTAATTGTATTACTTCATCTCCTTTAGATAATGTAACACCTTCGATATGGTTTCCGCCTTTTAAACCTATTACCTCTGCAGGTGTAATTAAGTTTATTTTATTTAAAAGCTTTAATTCTTGTACTTTCTCTACGGAATCTAAAGCGCCTCTAAATTCATTTCTTCGATGTACTAAAGTAACTTCTGAAGCGACATCTGCAAGAAATATAGACCAGTCTAAAGCAGAATCTCCACCTCCAGCAATCACTACTTTTTTATCTCTATAAACTTCTGGATCTTTAATAAAGTAATTAACACCTATATCTTCGTACTTTTCAATATCTTCTAACTTAGGTTTTCTAGGTTCAAAACTACCTAAACCTCCAGCAATTGCAACAATTGGAGCATGGTGTTTTGTACCTTTATTAGTGGTTACAATAAAACTACTATCGTCTTGTTTTTCTATAGTTTCGGCACGTTCTCCTAATGTAAATCCTGGCTGAAACTGCTTACCTTGCTCTAATAGGTTACCAGTTAAATCTCCAGCTAATATTTCAGGAAATCCAGGAATATCGTAAATAGGCTTTTTTGGATATAACTCAGAACATTGACCACCAGGTTGTGGTAATGCATCAATTAAATGGCACTTTAATTTTAGCAATCCTGCTTCAAACACAGTAAATAAACCTGTTGGTCCTGCTCCTATTATTAATATATCTGTTTTAATCATACTATTTTATTTTTTCTACTAAGCCTTTAGTAAATTCATTTAATGTTTCAACTTTTTGTTCAAAATCTCCTTTTATAGTTTTTCTATAAACATTAAGATTCTTTACCAAATCGTCTATATTTTCTGGTATTACGTCTTCAAAAAACTGACGTAAACGTTTTGCTGTAGTTGGTGATTTTCCATTTGTAGAAATAGCTACCTTTACATTGCCTTTAGTTACAATACCTCCCATATAAAAATCGCAATATGGTGGATTATCGGCAACATTTACCAATTTGCTTTGTGCTCTACAATCGTTATAAACTTGCACATTTACTTCTGGAATATCTGTGGTTGCAACAACCATATGTTTTCCTTCAAGATAACTGTCCTTATAAGTATCCTTAATTCTTGTTACGCATCCTGTATTTGCCATAGCAATAGTTGCCTCTCTAAACATTGGAGAAACCATGGTTACATGTGCATCAGGACTCGATTTTAATAAAAATGTTAGTTTTTCTTCGGCTACATTACCTCCACCTACAATAAGTACTTGCAGGTTTTTCATCTTTAAAAAAATGGGATATAAATTATTCCTTTCCATAAGTTTTAAGCTGAAACTGGTTGCGAAAATTGAGGCGCTAAATTAGATTTCTCGTACATTGACGTTAAATCTACACGCTGATTGACTACTTCTCCAATAATGATAATTGCTGGAGTAGATAATTGTTTTTCTTCTACAATAGCTTCAATAGAACTAATAGTACCAATACCAAATTTCTCGTTTTCTCGTGTACCATTTTGAATTACTGCAACTGCTGTATTTTGTTTTCCTTCCGAAGAAAAAATCTTTACAATTTCTTCCAGTTTTCCCATGCCCATTAAAACAACAACCGTAGCTGTAGATTTTGCTGCTAATGCAATATCACTAGAAATTTCATGCGATTTCGTTGCGCCTGTTATTACCCAAAAACTTTCGGCTGCATTACGCTTTGTTAAAGGAATACCTTGATAAGCTGGCACTGCTGCAGACGATGAAATACCTGGAACTACCGCAACTTCGATAGCATATTCCTTAGCATACTCCAACTCTTCTGCGCCACGACCAAAAATAAATGGATCTCCACCTTTTAATCTAACAACATGACCACATCGTAAAGCACGCTCAATAATTAACTGGTTTATTTGACTTTGCTGATAAGCATAACAACCTTTACGTTTACCAACAAAAATAAGCTCTGCTGTTTTAGAAGCGTAGCTTAGTAAAGCGTCGTTTACTAACGCATCATACAAAATAACATCGGCAGATTGTATTGCTTTTATAGCCTTTAATGTAATTAAATCTGGATCTCCTGGTCCTGCGCCAACTACTGTTAATTTTGGATTTATCATACGTGCATTATTTAATATTATTAATCGGTAACTACTGCTTTTTCTCTAAAACCTCTTACTTTTTCTAGAAACTGTTCTGCATTTTCAATGTAACGAGATGCAAATTCTTCAGTTGGAGGAAATACTTTTATTTGGTACACTAAGTCTGAAAACGAAACGCCTAAGTCTATTTTTTTAGTGTCGATAAACAACTCATCAAATTGACTAATAATACCTGCTTGTGTGTTTGCTTTTATGTCTTCGGAAATTAATATCGCTTTCGCGGAATTAACCATCGATCGATACGCCTCGTAGATTGCACCAGAATATACTTTGTTGCCAAAAGATTCTTTTGCTTCTTCAATTTTCTCATCACTTTCAAGAAAAAGCGTTGCAATTAAATCGATAACAACACCTGCACATTCTCCAACACCAATGGCTTTAACATAGGCTTCTTCTGTTCCCCAATCAATAAAATCTTCTTGCGTTAGGTTATCGACATTAGATAAATCTGTTAGTAGGCTGTAAAAGTATTTCTCACCTTTTTCTTTATAGTATTCTGAAAACACTAAATCACCTCCATTTGCCTCGTAGTCATTAAGAATACGACGTAATGCTTCTGGGCCTCTTCTACTTGGTACTTTTACAACTTTATCTGCAAAATAAGCTTTACCGTTTCCTAAATTACCACCTCCTAAGAGTACTTGTAACGCAGGTGCAACCAATTTATCTTTTGTACGAATAGACATACCTTGAAAACCAATATTTGCCATATTGTGTTGCCCGCAAGCATTCATACAACCACTAATTTTAATTACTAAATCTTCGTTAGATAAATACTGTGGGTATTCTGCTTTTATAACACGTTCCAATTCTTCGGCAATTCCTGTACTACTTGCAATACCTAAATTACAAGTATCTGTTCCTGGACATGCTGTAATATCTACTGCTTTATTATAACCTGCTTCTGCAAAGCCTAATTTTTCTAATTCTGTATAGAAAAAAGCTAACAAATCTTCTTTTACAAATGGTATTAAAATGTTTTGTCTTAGAGACAAACGGATTTCTCCTGCTGCATATTTCTCTACCAAATCTGCTAACAAACGTGCTTTATCCGTATAGAAATCTCCAAGCAATACTTTTATTCCAATAGCGAAATAACCGTCTTGTTTTTGTGGAATAACATTAGTTGTTTTCCATAAATTAAAAGCAACTTCGTCTTTTATTTCAACCTTTGGAGATTCTGTAGAAACTGGTGTTGAAGCCGTATAATTTTCTTCATCTATAGTAACTGTTTTAAATTCGATTGCGTTTTGCTCTTCTTCAACTAATGCCTTAAAAGCTTCTAAACCAATATCTTTTAATAAAAATTTTAATCTCGCTTTAGCACGACTTTTACGTTCGCCATAACGATCGAAAACTCTTAAAACACCTTCCATTAAAGGAATAATTTTATCTGAAGCTAAAAACGAATAAAATTCATCTGCATGCCTTGGTTGCGAACCTAATCCACCTCCAAGCATAATTTTAAAACCTTTTACACCATTTTCAATTTTAGCTATAAAACCTAAATCGTGCATGTATGATAAACCTGTATCTTCATCTGTTCCAGAAAAAGACACTTTAAACTTTCTACCCATTTCTTGACAAATTGGGTTACGTAAAAAGAATTTAAAAACAGCATCTGCGTATGGAGAGACATCAAAAGGTTCGTTAACATCTATTCCTGCCGTTTCACTTGCTGTTACGTTTCTTACTGCATTTCCACAGGCTTCTCTAATAGTAACATCATCGCGCTCTAACTCTGCCCATAATTCTGGTGTGCGGTTTAAATCGACATAATGAATTTGAATATCTTGACGTGTAGTAATGTGTAATCTGCTTCTTGAGTATTCGTCTGAAACCTCAGCAATACGACGCAGTTGATTACCCAATACTTTACCATAAGGTAATTTTATACGAATCATTTGTACGCCTTCTTGACGCTGACCGTAAACACCTCGTGCTAAACGTAAGCTTCTAAACTTTTCTTCGTCTATTTTTCCGTTGTTAAAAAGCGCAATCTTATTTGCTAATTCTACAATATCCTTTTCTACTATAGGGTTTTCTATTTCTGTTCTAAAGCTCTGCATTACTTATTATATAATTCCTATAGATTTAATAGGATAAATTAAAATACTTTTCTCAAATTGATAAATGATTGGTTTGCTAATACTTACTGGATAAAGCCTGCGCCTACTGTATTATTAGATTTTGAATCTATTATTATAAACGATCCATTAGTTCTATGTGCTTTAAAAGCATCGTAAAAAATAGGCTTGTTTAATTTAAAAGAGACTGTTGCAATATCGTTTATTGCTAAAGTTTCTACAGTATCGTCCACACCTGAATAATCAGGATTAATTTTATGGTGAATACGCTCTACTTTAGCCATAACTTTATTAACGCCATGTTGTACAACATATTTATTACCTGCTTTTAGGTTTTGAGAATCCATCCAAGAAATTGTAGCTGTAAACTGCTTGTCCATTGTTGGCAAATCGTTTGCTCTAACAATCATGTCTCCACGGCTTATGTTTACATCATCTTCTAAAGTGATTAATACTGACGAACGACGAGAAGCTGTTTGTACTTTTTTATCATAAAAATGAATCTCTTTTATTTTAGACTTTGTTTGCGAAGGCAAAATTACAACATCGTCTCCAACACTTAATTCACCGCCATAAACTTTACCTGCGTAACCTCTAAAATCGTGAAACTCGTCTGTTTTTGGACGAATAACATATTGCACTGGAAACCTTGGTGTTCCTGCATTAAAGATATCTTGGTTATCGAGACCTTCTAAATTTTCTAATAATGTTTCACCATTATACCATGGTGTTTTTTCAGATTTATTAACAACATTATCTCCTTTTAAAGCACTTACTGGGATAAATGTTATTTTCTGATCTTGGTAATCTCGCTTACTCATTAAAGCTTCAAAATCGGCTTTAATTTCGTTATATCTTTCTTCAGAAAAATCAACCAAATCCATCTTATTAATTGCAACAATTACTGTTTTAATACGCAGTAAATTATTGATAAAAAAGTGACGATTAGTTTGCTCTATCACACCTTTTCTCGCATCGATTAATACAATTGCTACTTGAGATGTTGATGCTCCAGTAACCATGTTTCGAGTATATTCTACATGCCCAGGAGTATCTGCAATAATGTAACTTTTATTTGCTGTAGAAAAGTAAATATGTGCTACATCTATTGTAATTCCTTGCTCACGTTCTGCAACTAAGCCATCTGTTGCTAAAGAAAAATCAAGATAATCGTAACCTAATTGCTTACTCTTGTTTTCTATGGCTTCTAATTTATCTGATGTTAATGACTTTGTATCGTAAAGTAATCTTCCAATTAAAGTACTCTTTCCGTCATCTACACTTCCTGCTGTTGCTATTTTTAAAACTTCCATTTTTATCTTAACCTTCCTAAAAGAAAGGAGTTCCTTTTTTAATTCTTAATTTAAAATTGCTTCATTACATTTCCGTCTACGCGGAAATAAAAAACGGATTAAAAATATCCTTGCTGCTTACGTTTCTCCATTGCTGCTTCCGAGCGTTTATCGTCAATTCTAGCGCCTCTTTCTGATATTGAAGAGTCTCTAATTTCTTGAACAACACTAACAATATCTGAAGCTTCAGATAATACTGCTGCTGTACAACTCATGTCTCCAACGGTTCTAAAACGTACAATTCTTTCTACAACTTCTTCCTCTTCATCTCTATAAACAACGGCATCGTCTGCAGACCAAATTAAACCATCTCTTAAAAAAGTAGCTCTTGTGTGTGCAAAATAAATAGATGGAATCTCTATTTCTTCTTTTTGAATAAAAGACCAAACGTCTAATTCTGTCCAGTTAGAAATTGGAAACACACGTACATTTTGTCCTAATTCTATATTACCATTTAACATATCGAATAATTCTGGTCGTTGGTTTCTTTCGTCCCATTGTCCGAAATCATCTCTTACAGAAAAGATACGTTCTTTAGCTCTTGCTTTTTCTTCGTCACGTCTTGCGCCACCAATACATGCATCGAATTTAAACTCCTCGATAGCATCTAAAAGCGTTGTAGTTTGTAGTTGATTTCTACTCGCATATCTTCCAGATTCTTCTTTAACCTTACCATCGTCTATAGAATCTTGAACGTTTCTAACAATAAGTTCTAAACCTAACTCTTTTACTAAACGGTCTCTAAATTCTATGGTTTCAGGAAAATTATGACCTGTATCGATATGCATTAATGGAAACGGAATCTTAGCAGGATAGAATGCTTTTTGTGCCAAGCGCACTAAAGTAATGGAGTCTTTTCCGCCCGAAAACAAAAGCACTGGCTTTTCGAATTGAGCAGCGACTTCTCGCATTATATATATGGCTTCGTTTTCTAACGGATTTATGTTTGATGTATCTTTCATTTCTATCTTTTTAAGCATGTAATCCACACTCTCTATTTTCTAATTGTTTAGTTGGATCGAAGTACTTAAGCTCATTAGGCAAGTTGTTTTCTACTAAAAAAGCGTCTAGTTCTTCGTCTGTCCAATTATAAAACGGACTCACTTTTATTACGCCATTTTTACCTTGAGACACTATACTTATACTGTCTCTAAAAGCTGTCTGACCTTTACGTAAATTAGTAAACCAAACGTCTGGCTTATGCTCTGTCATGGCGCGTTTAAAAGGTTCCAATTTTACTTGTTCTGTAAATTCGGCATGTTTTGGATCTTCAATACTTGGTATACCTAAAACCACATCGCGATGCGCTGTTGTTTGTTTTGGCACATATAATTTTACATTAAGATCTAATGCTTTTATTACCTCATCTGCATGCTTATATGTGTTTGGCGTATTATAACCTGTATCGCACCAAATAACTTTTAAGTCCTTTTTAACAGCACTTGTTATTTTTAAAATTGCAGCTTCGTATGGTCTAAAATTAGTAGTTACCACAGGAGATTTAGCGATACTAATAGCCCATTCCACAACTTCTTGAGGTGTTTTATCTTCTAATTCTTTGTTTATTTTATCTAAATCTAAGCTCATTATTTTCCCCATTTAATTTTTTCCCAAGCACGTTCATGAAAGAAGTATAATACCATTTTTGATACCAACTCTATTCCTCCTATTGAAAAAGCCAAAGCCATTGTTCCTGTTATTATGTAAGATATTGCAACAGTTGTTATTGTACCTACCGCTCTCCAGCTAATCGTTTTTACTAAACTTCTTTTAATATTCTCTGAGGGTGCTTGCTCTTCTGTTTCTATGCTTACCTCCGAATGTATTACATTTCCCATATTCATTTTATTATTAAAAACAACTACCCTATAGATTTAGTAGAGTAAAGTGCAAACTTATATTATTATTGAATAAAAATCAAGAATAATATTATAAAAATGAGTGGTTATTTTTGCGAATATGCTAATTACACAAATCGAAAAGCGTAGTATTTCTAAAAATCTCTAAAGTACTATCACGTACTTCTAGCATAATTTTATTTACAGCACATGTGTTTTCATCTGGGCAGTCATCACACTTTTCGTAAAAGTTCAAACTTACGCAAGGCACCATCGCTATTGGACCTTCTAGTACTCTCATAACAGTTGTCATAGGAATATCTTTAGGATCTTTAAGTAAATAATAACCTCCACCTTTTCCCTTTTTAGAACCTAAAATTCCAGTCTTTTTTAATGAAAGCAAAATGGATTCTAAAAATTTTTGAGATATATTTTCAGCTAAAGATATTGTACCAATTTGCACAGGACTACGTTCTTCCTGTTTTGCCAAATGCACTAATGCCTTAATTCCGTATTTTGTTTTTTTAGATAACACGAAACAAATGTAATTCTTTTTTATTATTAAAAAACAGCTTGAGCTATAGCTTTTATATTATCGCTTTTTCCCATAGAATAATAATGCAAAAATGGAATTCCTGCTTTCTCTAATTCTTTAGATTGTTGCACACACCACTCGATACCAACTTGGCGAACTTGCTTATTATCTTTACATTTTATAACCTCCTTAATTAACGCTTCAGGCAAATCTACATTAAAACGATGCGGAATTATATTAAGTTGTTTTCTAGTCGATATTGGTTTTAAACCTGGAATTATTGGCACTGTAATTCCTTCTTTTCGGCATTTATCTACAAACTGAAAATACTTATTATTATCAAAAAACATTTGCGTTACAATATACTCTGCGCCATTATTAATTTTCTTTTTTAGAAAATGAATATCGCTTTCAAGACTTGGCGCTTCCATATGTTTTTCGGGATAAGCACCAACACCAATGCAAAAATTAGTTGCCGAACAGTTTTGCAGCTCGTCATCTAAATACACCGCATTATTAAGTTCCGAAATTTGAGACACCAATTCACTCGCATAATGATGCCCTTCTTTTTCTGGTGTAAAATAAGTTTCAGTTTTTACAGCATCTCCTCTTAAAGCCACAACATTATCGATATCCAAAAAATCTAAATCGATTAAAAAATTTTCGGTATTCTCCTTACTAAAACCACCGCACAAAATATGAGGTATAGCATCTACATTATATTTATTTTGAAGCGCAGCACAAATACCAACAGTACCTGGACGTTTTTTAACTACTTGCTTTTTCAATAATCCGTCGCCTAAATCTTTGTAAACATATTCCTCTCGATGATAAGTTACATCTATAAAAGGCGGTTTAAATTCCATTAACGGATCTATATTATCGAAAATCGACTGTATGTTTTGTCCTTTTAAAGGCGGTAAAATTTCAAAAGAAAACTGTGTATTTCCGTTTGCCTTTTTTATGTGATCTGTTACTTTCATAATACGTTCTGCAAAAGCAGATATCTCATTAAATTATTATTTATTTCTATTTTGGCGTTACCTAAAGGTCGGGCTTTCAGCAGTCGCTCTCTGCGAGGAGCTTCAACAAATGCTTTAATCCCTAACGCACTAATCAGCCATTTTTCAGCTTTATAAAACGGAAGTACTCACCTAAAGAGATTCTTGTCTTCGCTAGGAATTTAATCTGTTAAATTAGGATGCAACCATTTTCTTGCTTTCTCTAATGTGATGCTTTTTCTTAGTGCAAAATCTTTAACCTGATCGTCTGTAATCTTACCTAAACCAAAATATTTTGCTTCTTCATTTGCAAAATAATATCCAGAAACCGCAGCTCCAGGCCACATGGCTAAACTTTCGGTAAGTGTTACACCTATTTGTTCTTCAACTTTTAATAAGTCCCAAATGGTTTCTTTTTCTAAATGGTCTGGACATGCTGGATATCCAGGTGCTGGACGAATACCTTTATAACTTTCTTTAATTAAATCTTCGTTTGTTAAGTCTTCATTTGCGCCATAAGCCCAATGTTTTATTCTTATTTGTTTGTGTAAATATTCGGCTAAGCCTTCAGCAAATCTATCAGCAATAGCTTGTACCATAATGGCACTATAATCGTCTTCTTTGTCTTTATATTTTTTTGCCAACTCATCTGCACCAAAAATAGCAGTACAAAAAGCACCCATATAATCGGTTATTCCAGTTTCTTTAGGCGCAATAAAATCTGACAATGCAAAACTTGGTTTTCCTGCTCGCTTTTTTAATTGCTGACGTAACGTTCTAAACACAGCAATTTCTTCTCCTTTTTTCTGAATAGAGATATCATCGTCGTTTATAGTATTCGCTTCAAACAAACCAAAAATGGCTTTCGGTTTTAGTAATTGCTTGTTTATAATTTCTTTTAAAATAATCTGCGCATCTTCAAATAAAATAGAGGCTTGTTCACCAACTACTTCATCGGTTAAAATATTTGGATATTTACCATGTAAATCCCAGCTTCTAAAAAACGGACTCCAATCTATAAATGGTAAAATTTCTTTTAAACTAACCTGTGTTAAGGTTTGCACACCTAATTCTTTGGGTTTTATAATATTGCTAGTTTCCCAGTCAATTTTAAACTTCTCTTCCCTTGCTTTTTGAATACTGATGTATGACTTCTCTTTACCTCGTTTTAAAAACTTGGTTCTAAATTCGTCATAATCTTTCTTAAGTTTAGCAACGTACAGATTACTAGTTTTCGGATTTAATAAATCACTAACCACAGTTACTGCTCTGGAGGCGTCATTAACGTGTACAACTGCATTTTTATATTGTGTATCAATCTTTACAGCAGTATGTGCTTTAGACGTTGTTGCACCACCAATTAATAACGGAACAACAAAATTTTGACGTTCCATTTCTTTAGCCAAATACACCATTTCGTCTAAGGATGGCGTTATTAAACCGCTTAATCCAATAACATCTACATTTTCTTCTATAGCAGCTGCTATAATTTTCTCTGGAGATACCATGACGCCTAGGTCCACAATCTCATAATTATTACAACCCAAAACAACACTCACAATATTTTTACCAATATCGTGCACATCTCCTTTTACAGTTGCCATTAAAACTTTACCTAAAGCTTTTTGTTTTTCGCCTTTTTCGGCTTCAATAAATGGATTTAGATAGGATACTGCTTTTTTCATGACACGAGCAGATTTTACCACTTGTGGCAAGAACATTTTTCCTGCTCCAAATAAATCTCCAACCACGTTCATACCAGCCATTAAGTTACCTTCAATAACTTCAATAGGTTTATCGGCTTGTTGTCTCGCTATTTCTACATCTTCAATAATAAAAGCATCAATACCTTTAACCAATGCATGCGTAATTCTATCTTGTAAAGGATTTTCTCTCCAAGATAAATCGGCTGCTTTCTCTTTTTTAGATCCTTTAACTGAATCTGCAAAATCAAGTAAACGTTCCGTAGCATCTTCACGTCTATCTAAAATAACATCTTCTACACGCTCTAATAAATCTTTTGGAATGTCATCGTAAATCTCTAACAAGGCTGGATTTACAATTCCCATGTTCATACCTGCTTGAATAGCATAGTATAAAAATACAGAGTGCATAGCTTCTCGCACACCATCATTTCCTCTAAAAGAAAAAGAGACATTACTTACACCACCACTAACACTTGCATTGGTTAAGTTTTGTCTTACCCAACGTGTTGCTTCGATAAAATCGATTGCATTTCTGCGGTGCTCATCCATTCCCGTTGCTACAGGAAATATATTTAGATCGAAAATAATGTCTTCCGATGGAAAACCCACTTTATTTACTAACACATCGTAAGACCGTTGTGCTATTTCTATTCTTCTGTCGTAATTATCTGCCTGCCCAACTTCATCAAAAGCCATGACAATAACAGCTGCGCCATAACGCTTAATTTGTTTGGCTTCCCAAATAAATTTTTCTTCACCTTCTTTTAACGAAATCGAATTAACAACACATTTACCTTGCACCACTTGTAATCCAGCCTCAATGATTTCCCATTTAGAACTGTCTATCATAATTGGCACACGACAAATATCTGGCTCAGCAGCAATTAAATTTAAAAAACGAACCATGGATTTTACACCATCAATTAAACCATCGTCCATATTAATGTCGATAATTTGCGCACCTCCATCAACCTGATGTCTTGCAACATCTAAAGCCTCGTCAAATTCTTCGTTTTTAATTAAACGTAAAAACTTACGAGAACCTGCTACATTTGTACGCTCTCCTACATTTATAAAATTGCTGTTTTCGTTTAAAACCAAAGGTTCTAAACCAGACAATTTCATATATTTCGTTTGTTTAACTTTCATTATTTATAATGTTCTACTGTTGGAAAAGGCTCATAAAAGTGATGTAATAATGTTTTCCATTGTTTATATTCTTCCGACTGCCTAAATCCGATTTCATGATCTTCAATTGTTTTCCAGTTCACTAATAATATGTACTTATCGTCTTCTTCAACACACTTTTTTAATTGATGCGAGATATAACCTTTCATTGAAGAAATAATATCTTGAGCAACCTCAAATGTTTGTTCAAACTCTTGAGATAATCCTTCTTTAATATTTAAAATAGCGACTTCTAAAATCATGATTAAGAATGTTGTCTTGGTTTATATTTTTCAGCTATAGCTGCAATCACTATAATGTGATCAGGACTTGTACCACAACAACCTCCAATAATATTTATTAAATCCTTTTTTAAATATTCTTCTATTTGTTCTCCCATTTCTTCGGGAGTCTCATCATACTCACCAAAAGCATTTGGTAATCCTGCATTTGGATGTGCAGAAATAGCAAAATCGGTTTTACTAGCAATCGCTTCTAGATGCGGTTGTAATAAATTAGCGCCTAAAGCACAATTAAAACCAACAGATAACAATGGAATATGTGATACCGAAATTAAAAAAGCCTCAGCTGTTTGTCCTGATAACGTACGCCCTGAAGCATCTGTAATCGTACCACTTAACATAATAGGAATATCAATACTCCTTTCATCTTTAACCTCTTCGATGGCAAATAAAGCCGCTTTAGCATTTAAGGTATCGAAAACGGTTTCTACTAAAAGTAAATCTGCACCACCATCTATTAACGCTTCTACTTGTTGTTTATAAGCAACACGTAAATCGTTAAAAGTAACCGCTCTATAACCAGGGTCGTTTACATCTGGAGACATGCTAGCCGTACGATTAGTAGGTCCAATTGAACCTGCCACAAAGCGTGGTTTATGCGGTTCTTTTGCAGTAAACTCATCGGCCACTTCTTTAGCTATTTTAGCCGATTGGTAATTTAGCTCGTACACCAAATCTTCCATTTGGTAATCTGCCATAGCAATAGTGGTCCCCGAAAATGTATTGGTTTCTATAATATCTGCACCAGCTTCAAAATATTTACCATGAATGGTTTTTATAGCTTCTGGCTGCGTGATAGATAACAAATCGTTATTTCCTTGTAATGGCGATGCATAATCTTTAAAACGTTCGCCTCTAAAATCCTCTTCAGAAAATTTATAAGCTTGCAACATGGTACCCATAGCACCATCTAATACTAAAATTCGTTTTTGTAATTCTTCTTTAATATTTGCCATCCTTAATACTATATTTCAACTACACCTAAGAAAACCTTAAGTGTTATTATTTGTTCTCGATACTATTTTATTCCTTCGTCATAAAATCACTCGAAATGACGTTAATTACTTACTCTTGTCTTTTACTTCAATTTTATAATGGATTCCTGCCTGCACAGGAATGACAAATCGATGTAAACCTTTTATTATTTTAGAGATAAGACTCTACACTCTCCCAAGGTCCTCCGTTAATAACATCAATACCGTTTGCTTCTAAAATTTCTTTTGCTCTTTCGCTTCTAGCACCACTTCTACAACATGTTATTATTGGTTTTTCAAGTGCTTTTAATTGGTCTATTTCATATTCCAACTCATCTAAAACAATATGTAGTGAATTCTCTACATGACCTTCATTATACTCGCCTTCTGTTCTTACATCTAATATTACAGCACCTTTATCTAGATACTCTTGAATGTTTTTAAATTCTGAATTATTACTCATAATCTGTGTTTTATATTTTATAGCGCTAACGCTTGATTTAAATCTTTTATAATATCTTCTGAATGCTCCAATCCTACCGAAACACGCACTAAACCACCAGTAATACCTGTTAGTAGTCTTTCCTCTTCAGTTAACTTTGCATGCGTTGTTGATGCTGGATGCGTGACAATACTTTTAGTATCTCCTAAATTTGCAGACAAGGACAATAATTTTATATTATTTAAAAACTGTCGTCCTGCTTCAATGCCTCCTTTAACTTCAAAAGCAACAATATTACCACCTGCTTTCATTTGTTTTTTAGCCAACTCATGTTGTGGATGCGATTTTAAAAAAGGATATTTAACGACATTTACTTTATCATGACCCTCTAAAAAGGTCGCTACTTTTAAAGCGTTTTCACAATGTCTATCCAATCTTACCGCTAGAGTCTCTAAACTTTTAGACAATACCCAAGCATTAAAAGGTGATAATGCTGGACCTGTGTTTCTTGAAAACAAGTAGACTTTTTTAATTAAATCGGCACGACCAACAGTAACACCTCCAAGTACACGACCTTGCCCATCTATTAATTTTGTTGCCGAATGGATTACCAAATCTGCTCCAAATTGTATCGGTTGCTGTAAATATGGTGTTGCAAAACAATTATCTATAATTAAAATAAGATTATGCTTTTTAGCAAGATTCCCTAAAGCTTCTAAATCCAAAATATCTACCGCAGGATTTGTTGGACTTTCTGCATAAATTACTTTTGTACTTGGCAGAATTAGACTTTCTATTTTATCAATAGCATCGATTTTAAAATAACTTGTTGAAATATTCCACTTTGGTAAAATATTTTTAAACATGGTTTGCGTAGAACCAAACACACTATTACATGAAATAATGTGATCTCCAGCATTTAATAAAGCGGCTAATGTTGAAAATATAGCAGACATACCCGAAGCAAAAGAATAACCACTTTCCGCACCTTCCATTTTACAGATTTTATCTATAAACTCTGACGTGTTAGGATTTGAATAGCGACTGTAAATATTACGGTCTTTCTCGTCTGCAAAAGAGGCACGCATATCTTCGGCATCTTCAAAGACATAACTTGATGTTAAATACAACGGACTAGAATGTTCTAAATATTGTGAACGTTCTATTTGTGTTCTTATGGCTTGGGTTTCGAAATTATTAGAATCCATTACTGTTATTATTCTTGATTGTTCTCGATACAATTTTATTTCAAAGTCATAAAATCACTCGAACTGACAATTATTATTTAATTATTCTTTTCTGTTAGTCTTAGTATATCTCCAAAAACACCTCTTGCAGTTACTGATGCTCCTGCTCCTGCGCCTTGAATAACAATGGGTTTTTCGCCATAACTTTCTGTATAAATTTCAAAAATAGAATCGGCACCTTGTAACGCTCCTAAAGGTGATTGACTAGGTACAGACTCTAGTTTCACATCTAATTGAGCACCGTTTTCTTGTGATAAATCACCGTGTAAATCACCAATATATCTTAATACATGACCTTCTTTTTGTGCTTCTTTTTTCGTCTGAAAAACAGCATTCATCTCATCTAAAGATTCTAAAAAATTAGCCGTTTCAATTTCTCTAAGTGGTTCTGGAATTAGGTTTTCGATAGTAACATCGCTAAGCTCATTATGTAAATCTAATTCTCTCGCCAAGATTAATAGTTTTCTTGCAACATCGTTTCCACTTAAATCCTCTCTTGGGTTTGGTTCCGTAAAGCCTTTATCTAAAGCTTGTTGTAATACTGTTGCAAACGAGGTGTCTTCCGAAGAAAATGTATTAAACAAATAACTTAGCGATCCAGAAAACACGCCGCGAATACGTACAATATTTTCGCCAGAAAGATGTAATAATTTAATAGTATCAATTAATGGTAAACCTGCACCAACATTAGTTTCATACAGATAACTTTTTTGGTGTTTTTCTAAAGTATTACGCAATTGGTTATAAAACTCTAGATCGATAGTATTTGCTATTTTATTAGAAGACACTAAATCGAAACCTTGCTCCACCAACTTAATATAATTGGATACAAAATCTAAACTTGACGTGTTATCTATAGCTATTAAATTCTCTAAATGATTATTTTTTGCAAATTGAAAAACATCTTTAATCCGATAGTGTTCACCATTAGTTTCTAGTGTGTTTTTCCAATTTTTATCGATGCCATTTTTACTGAAAAGCACTTTTTTAGAATTGGCTATCGCAAAAATATTAAGCTTAATGCCTTTTCTTTTTTCAATATCTTCAGCTGAAGCAATAATTTGATTAATCAATGCGCTACCGACTAAACCATGACCAAAAATGGCTAGATTTATCTTTTTAGAAATTCCGAAGATCTCTCCATGAATAACATTCAAGGCTTTATGAAGTTCCTTTTTTCTAACTACAATACTCACATTTTCGCCAGTAATGGTATTATTAAAAAGGATAGGGATAATTTGATTTTTTATTAACGCATTAAACGGTTTATGAAACGTGCTTAACTCTTGACCAATAATTGAAATGACAGAAACATCGTCTACAACACTAATTTTATTAATGTCTTGCGAGTAAAAATCGTTTTCAAACTCTTGTTCTAAAACAATAACTGCTCTACTTGCCTTTTCTGCATCAATAACCAAACCAATACCACGCTCTGAAGAGCCTTGAGAAATAATACTAACGCTTATATTCTCTTTACTTAAAGCTGTAAAAATTCTAGCATCAACTCCAACCTTGCCCAATAAGCCACGTCCTTCGATATTTACTAATGCCACATTATCTAACACTGATAATGAACGTATGCCTTTATCTTTATTTTGTGCTGTAATTATTGTGCCTTTATCTTCCGGATTGAATGTATTTAGAATACGAAGCGGAATATTTTTCTCTATTAAAGGAATAATAGTTTTTGCATGTAAAATGGTCGTTCCGAAATTAGCCAACTCATTAGCTTCCGTAAAAGATAATCGCTCTATTTTTCTAGCATCTTCTACTAAATCCGGATTCGCCGTATAAATACCATTAACATGTGTGTAATTCTGTAACTCTTCAGCATCTAAATAATTAGCTAACAATGCTGCCGTGTAATTACTTCCATTACGACCTAACGTTGTGGTTTTACCGTCTCTATTAGACGCTATAAAACCAGTAACAATATTAACTGTAGTGCTATTATTTTGTTTAAAATAAGTAACTACATTTTTTTTAGACAATGCATCAATTGGTTTTGCATTACCAAAGGTGTCATCTGTTTTTATTAATGTTCTAGCGTCTGCTACTTTTGCATTAATATTTTTTTTTAGTAATAATGCAGTAATAAATTTAGCTGAAATTAATTCGCCTTGTGCTAAAACTTCATCTTTAATTTTCTGGCTATAATCACCTAATAATTGTACACCTGCAAACAGACTATCTAATCTGGAAAATTCGGTTTCAAAATCTACTAAAACTGTTCCTTTTTGATCCTTTTTAAAGACCTCTAACTCTACAGCATAAGATTGGCCTTTTACTGCTTTCTCAAGAATAGCCTCCAATTGGTCTGTTGCTTTACCTCTTGCAGAAACAACAACAGCTATATTTTCTTCGGCTTTAACTTTATTTTCTATAATAGAAATAACACGATTTAAACCTTCGCCATTGGCTAGAGATTTGCCTCCAAATTTTAATATCTTCATTTTCTTTTCTTTTAACTCGGGCTTAAAAATGCCTTTAATTATATTTTCGAGTTGCTCGAACTCTATTAAGAATGCATCGTGACCATGAATGGAATTAATCTCATTATAAGTCACATTTGGATGTGTTAATGCTAATTGTTTTTGCGTTTCTCGGTTTTCTTCAGCAGTAAAAAATAAATCAGAATCTACTGCAACAATTGTAATTTTAGATTGAATACCATCTAACACCTTATTATTTGATTCTCTTCCTTTAGTCACATCGATACTACGTAGTAATTGATTCATTAATTTATAAGCCGATAACTGAAAACGTTCCTGTAACTTATTACCATGATGAAGCAACCAACTTTCGACATTAAATAAATCTAATGTTTCGTTTTTAGAACGTTGAAACCTTGATTTAAAAGACTCTGGAGTACGATAACACAACATAGCATGCATGCGAGCATCGTGTACTGGATTTTTAGAATTAACCAAAAACTGTTCTTGAATTTGACAATTAGCCATTAACCAATCGGTAGCTTTCCAATCGGTAGCCACAGGAATAAAATGTGTTGCCAAATTGGGTTTTAAAACGGCCATTTCCCAAGCAATACCACCACCAAGAGAACCTCCAATTACAGCATAAACCGAGTTGATGGTTAGTTTTTCTAATCCAATAAGAAACAGCTTCGCGATATCTCTTGCTATAAAGTCTTTATAGTTTTCAATTAAAAAACCATCATAACCATTTCCAGGAATATTAAATGCTAAAACAGTATACTCTTTAGTGTCAATAACTTTTCCATCTCCAACCAAATCTGACCACCAACCATCTGTACCTGTAACATTGCTATTACCTGTTAATGCATGATTTATCAATACAATTGGAGCGGTATGTAATGCTTTACCAAAAAGCTGATAAGACAACTTTATGGTCGTTGCCTTATCGCTTTGAGTAACATAATCGATACTATCTATGTATTGTAAATCTTTCATTAATTAAGATTGTATTCTTTTTGTACTGAGATTTTTACTGATGTATTATTAGATAAATTATCTCTAACTGGACAACGCGCTTCAACAATCTCTAACCATTTAACTAATGTTTCTATACTTGCAGTAGTTTCTGGCGCTAATTTTAATTCGATATTTTTAAAACCTGCTCGCTCATTATTTGATATCCCTAGAAACTTATCTGGGTTAATGTCTCCTGATACTTCTATATTTAATTTATCTATTTTAAATCCAAGCTCTTTTGCTACTAAATGACCAACAACGTTAACACAGCCCGCAAATCCTGCAAGAATATATTCCACTGGGTTAGCGCCTTCGTCTGTACCATTTAAAGCTTCAGGCTCATCTATTACTAATTTAAACTGCCTTGCTTTACCTACAAATTGTGTCGCAGATGTGCTTACTCCTGCTACTGAAAATTTTAAATCACTCATCTTTTTTTGAATTTGAATTAAGATAACGTCTTAAGCTAAAACTGTTTTTTTAACGACTATAAAAGCTTCTTTTAAATCGGCTTTTAAATCTTCTATATTTTCAATTCCTACAGACAGTCTAATCAAGTCTTTAGTCACTCCTGTTAGTTTTTGCGCTTCATCACTTAATTGTTGATGCGTTGTACTTGCAGGATGAATAATCAAAGATTTTGTATCACCAATATTGGCTAATAGCGAGAATAATTTTGTGGTATCTGCTATTTTTTTAGCCGATTCAAAACCGCCATCAACTCCAAAAGTAACCACACCACTTTGTCCTTTTGGCAAGTACTTTTTAGCTAAACTATTATATTTACTAGTCTGTAATCCTGGATAATTTACCCAAGTTACTTCTGGTTGTTCTTGTAACCATTTAGCTAGCTCTAAAGCATTTTGAGAGTGCTTTAAAATTCTTAATTCCAATGTTTCCAATCCTTGAATAATTTGAAAAGCGTTAAACGGACTTAATGCTCCACCGTAATCTCTTAAACCTTCTATTCTAACTTTAACAATAAATGCAGCCGCACCAATAGCTTCGCTATAAACTAAACCATGGTAACCAGCAGATGGTTCTGTAAACTCCGGGAATTTCCCATTAGTCCAATCAAATGTTCCAGCATCTATAATTATACCACCAAGCGATGTTCCATTACCATTAATATATTTGGTTAAAGAATGAATTACAATGTTTGCTCCATGCGCAATTGGGTTTAATAAATATGGTGTTGCCACTGTATTATCTACAATTAATGGCACTTTTACAGCTTTTGCTTCTTTAGAAATAGCCTCTAAGTCTAAAACATCTAATTTTGGATTCCCTAAAGACTCTACAAAAATAGCTCTTGTATTTTCTTGTGCTGCTTTGCCAAAATTTTCTGAATCTGAAGGATCTACAAATGTTGTAGTAATACCATGTCTTGGTAGCGTTACACTTAATAAATTATACGTTCCGCCATACAAACTACTGGATGCCACAATATGGTCGCCTGCTTTTAACAAGGTTAATAATGTTGTAGAAATTGCTGCTGTACCTGACGCAGTTGCAACTGCCGCAATACCGCCTTCTAGTGCTGCGATACGCTGTTCTAAAATATCGTTTGTTGGGTTGTTTAAACGTGTGTAAATAAAGCCTGGAACAGAGAGATTAAATCGTCCTGCTGCGTCATCTGAATCATCAAAAACATAAGATGATGTTTGATAAATAGGAACCGCTCTAGTTCCTCCTGTTTTACTTGTGTCGTGTCCTGCGTGTAATGCTTGTGTTGCAAATTTTTGTGTACTCATTTTTCTAAGTTTTTCGAGTTAAATAAATTAATTCAAAAGTCAAATAAGCCTCATTATGAGGCATACATATTAGAAAAATGTTAAAAAGAAATACTAATTACAGATGAGTAATTAGATTTTAGTTATCTATCCAACTTCGATAAATGAATCGAAAATTAAGTAGAATTTAGCACCTTCTTAGTAAGTCTAAGGGTTGCTAAGGCTTCAGCGAGTCTATCTCTCCACCTTTCTTGATAACATTTCAGTAAGTGTTTGAACTTTGTGAGTACAAATATTGTGAAAAAAAATCTAATTAAACAAGTTAAAAAGAATATTTTTCTGAATAATTAATTTTAAAACAATAAAACAGAAAATAAATCTTTAAAGTTAATTTTAAACAAAAAATATTTCACCAAAAACAGTCTATTACTATTTTATAAAACTAATATTATTTTAAAATAAATATTGTCTTATAATTATTCCGTTTTCTAGGCTAAAGATTTAATCCTTAAAGATAAAGTTTTCATAAAATTGTAAAAAGGAATTTCTATCCATATAATTTTTTATACTTTTGTCGAAATTAATTACGAGGACGGATTTGACTGATTGCAACCTCTATAAAAAATGCTAAAGGCAGTGTAAACTTCCTTCGACGCTTTCGTCAAATCCTGTATATATAAAATTTAAAAAAAGTTATGGCGTATTTATTTACATCAGAAAGTGTATCTGAAGGACATCCAGATAAAGTTGCAGATCAAATTAGTGATGCATTAATAGACAATTTTTTAGCATTCGATAGCGAATCTAAGGTAGCTTGCGAAACGCTTGTTACTACAGGACAAGTAGTACTTGCAGGAGAAGTAAAATCTAATACTTATTTAGATGTGCAAAAGATTGCAAGAGATACTATAAACAAAATTGGTTATACTAAGAGCGAATATATGTTCGATGGTAATTCTTGTGGCGTTTTTAGTGCTATTCACGAACAGAGTGACGATATTAATCGTGGCGTTGATCGTGCAACAAAAGAAGAGCAAGGTGCAGGAGACCAAGGAATGATGTTTGGTTATGCAACTAGCGAGACAGAAAACTACATGCCTTTGGCTTTAGATTTATCTCACAAAATATTAATTGAATTGGCTGAGTTACGTCGTGAGAATAAAGACATTACTTACATAAGACCAGATTCTAAAAGTCAAGTAACTATAGAATACAGCGATGATAACACACCGCAACGTATAGAAGCTATAGTAGTTTCTACACAACATGATGATTTTGATAGTAATGACGATGTTATGCTAGCTAAAATTAGAAAAGATATTGTTGAGATATTAATACCAAGAGTAGTAGCAAAACTACCAGAAGCTATCCAAGCGTTATTTAATGATGATATTAAATATCACATTAACCCTACAGGAAAGTTTGTAATTGGTGGACCACATGGAGACACAGGATTAACTGGACGTAAAATTATTGTAGATACTTATGGTGGAAAAGGTGCTCACGGTGGAGGTGCTTTTTCTGGAAAAGACCCAAGTAAAGTAGATAGAAGTGCTGCTTATGCAACAAGACATATTGCAAAAAACTTAGTTGCTGCAGGTGTTGCTGAAGAAATTTTAGTACAAGTTTCTTACGCTATTGGTGTTGTTGAACCTATGGGAATATTTGTAGACACTTATGGTACTTGCCCATTTAATATGACAGATGGTGAAATAGCAAATAAAATTTCGAAAGTATTTGACATGAGACCAGCTGCAATTGAATCTCGTTTAAAATTACGTAATCCTATATATAGCGAAACTGCTGCTTATGGGCATATGGGAAGAAAAAACGAAACGGTTACTAAAACATTTTCTCAGCCTAATGGCAAAGACATTACTTTAGATGTTGAATTATTTACTTGGGAAAAGTTAGATTATATTGATAAAGTAAAAGCTGAATTTGGTATTTAAACTTCAGCTACATAATACGAAAAAGCCTTCTTAAACGAGAAGGCTTTTTTTTGCTCTTAAAGCTAATTTGATTAAACGAGTAACACTTCGAAAAAATTAATTTTACTTATTTTATATAACAAAAAAAGTCTGCACTTATGTACAGACTTTTCTAATTTGTGTGGGGAGAATAGGATTCGAACCTATGAAGACGTAGTCAGCAGATTTACAGTCTGCCCTCGTTGGCCGCTTGAGTATCTCCCCAAAACCGATGGCAAATATATTATAGTTTTACAAGCTTACAAACTTTTTCTATTAAAAAAAGCGAGTTAAAAACTAACTCGCTTTATTTTAACAGATTAAAGACTTACAAACTGTAAATAATTCTAAAAGTTAAAAACCTTGGCTGTATAAAGTATTCTGTTGCACTTACAGAAAAAGCGCCTGCATTTGTATTGTTTTGAGATTTTGTATCTAGCAAGTTTGTTGCTTTAACTTCATATTCAAATTTACTATCTTCATCTTTTCTATATGCTAAAGAAGCATTCCAGAATTCGTAAGTATTAAGAGAGGTTTCTTCATTTCTAAAATCGTTATACGTATAATCTGTTTTAAAAGTAAAACTTTTAAGCATTAAGGCATCGAAGCTTACAGATGGAGAGTGTGTAAAGAACTTAGATCGTGTTGCTCCTTGGTCGTTATCATTAATTGTGTAACCGTAACTAAAATCAAAATTTGGAGCGTCTCGAAAATTAGAGCTTAAACCCGCACTATATGTTTGAGAATAGCTCTCGTTAGTAGATACGTTATCGTTAATTAATTGATTGTATTTAGAATAATTAAAGTTACCTCTAACAGAAGCTTTTAATTTTCCAAACGAACGTTGAAACCTCCCAAATGCAGTCACACTTTCGTCTGCAAAATCTGAATTTATAGACGACCCAACATTAACTACACTTCCTGGCTGAAAAGAGGATGCGTTTCTAATTCCGTCAATATTTTTAGTATACGAAACTCTTCCGAATACATTAGTATAATTAAACATATTAAAGCTAAAGTAATTTAAGCTTATATTATGTGCCGTTGCACTTTCTAACTCTGGATTTCCAGAATATAACGAGTTGTAATTATTTAATACCAAGCCACGTGCTAAATTAGTAACATCCGTAAATGTGGTTTGCATGCGATAGTTAAACTGAATATTCTCGCTTTTTTTAAGCTGGATCACCACGTTAAAATCTGGCAACAATCTAAAGAAGTTATCTTTAACTTCGGTACCATATTGTGCATTATTAGAACTGTAAGCATGTGCAGAAACACCTGGTGTAAAAGTGAATATTCCAGTTTTAAAACGATAGTGAGCACCTAAATAAACATCGCTAAAATTATACTCTGTATCATTAGTATCTAAACCATCATTAATTGTTGCAGTTGTATTAAACTGAGAACCATTATCTAAAAACTGAAAGATATCAGTATTAAAATTTTGCTTACTTAAAATGGTTCCTAAAGTTAAATTGATATTGCTTTTAGGCGTTAGCACATTCCAATAGTCCAGTTTTGCATCTAATTGATTAGATTTCACTCTTTTATCTTGCCCTACATTATAGTTAGATTGCGCTTCGTCTAAACCTAGTGCTGCTGCAGTATTACCATAATTTGTTTTGTCTTCTAAAATAGCATTATAGAAAGGATCTTCGTCTGAAATTTCATGCAAGCCTTCAAAAGCAAAAATATTGTTTTCATCTAAAGTGTAGTAATATTTTAAACTTTGATTTAAACTAAAAGGCTTAGAGTTTTCAACTTGACCAATATCTCCAATAACCGAAGAAAAGGAACTCTGGCGTTGTTCTTCTTTTGTTACTTTAGCCAACACATCATAATCTAATTGATTATTACCATTTGGCTTATATTTCGCTTTAAATTTTAATAAACCAGCATCACTACTTTGTCTTGTATTACTAGCTGTGGTTTCATCTGGAATATTTAATGCTTCATCTGTATATTCTACATTTTGATTTTCTTGAAGCTCTATTCTACTACTAGTAAATATTGCAAAACCTCCAATATCTAAAGCCTTATTTGGTGACACGTTAAAATTGACTGCTCCAAATTTTGTGTTTATATCTTTAGCCTTGTCATTTTGAAGATTAGAGAAGTTTAATCCTCCATCTCCAATATCGATATTAGTTCCACTTTGCTGACTTGGAGGATTAAAACCACCACTGAAATTACGAAAATCTCTACGTGAGAACGCTAACTCTCCAATATTATTTAAATCTCCAATAAAGTTGATGCTTTTATTTGGACTATAATAAAACAACTTAGGTTGCGCTAAGTATAATCCTTCATCTTCAGAATTCCCACTTCCAGCAGTTATATCACCAAACCAAAAGTTCTTTTTACCCTCTTTAAGCTTAATATTAATAGCTACATTATCTTGATTATTTTGTACACCACTTAATTGCCCAACATTAGAAAAATTCTTTAAAACTTGTACTTTATCAATAGCATCTGCAGGAATATTTTTAGTTGCTAGTTTAGAGTCTCCATCGAAGAAATCTTTACCTTCAACCATTAATTTATTTACAACCTTACCCTCTACTTCTATTTGCCCATCGGCATTAATTTCTACTCCAGGCAACTTTTTTAATACGTCTTCAAGCTTACGCTCTGTTCCATTTTTAAAAGAATCTGCATTATAAATAATAGTATCTCCTTTAATAGTAACTGGCATTTCGTATACCAATTCTACTTCTTCAAGGCTATTATCCATAACCAAACTAAAATCTTCAGTTATAGCTTCCTCTTTTGTTGTGATTTCTTGCTCAAATGTGGTAAAACCAATGTAGCTAACTTGTATTTTGTAAGTCGTATTTTTACCTAGATTAAGTTTATAACGTCCTGCATCATTTGTTACAGCATAAGATTCTAACACTTTAGATTCTGAATTTATTGCTATTACATTAGCAAACTCTAAAAGCTCTCCTTCTGTGTCTTTTACTACGCCTTCAAATTTAACTTGGGCAAAAGTTGTACTAGCTACAATTAAAAGTAGCAGTGTAAAAATATGTTTCATGTGTTTTTGTATAGTTTTTAAACGACTACATTTATTTGTTACTAATAAAGATCTTAGCAACTAAAATTAGTTATATCGTAGTTTTATAAATTGGGTTGGTTTTTAGTGAAAAAATATTAATGTCTTCCACCATGTCCTCCACGATTTCTTCCTCCATACATCTCTCTCATTTCTTCCATTTTCTTTTTAACGATGTCGTTGTATTCAGCTTTAGTTACTTCCTTCCCTTTTGTTGGCATTTTAATCTCTTGCTTTTCAGCTGGATTCATAACAATTTTAGAACACAAAATAGTAGTTCTCCCAGAATTGATTTCTAAAATTAAACCTGGTAATCCCCAAAAATCTCCAGGACCATTGTTTACTGGTATTTGCATTGTATACCAAGCAACAACTTCTTCTGTTTCTGGAATATCTATTTCATCCATAATATCTGTTGACTTTTCTTCGGTCGATGCTAGTGCAGAAGAATCGTTTTCCTTACCTCCCTCTTTAGCTTCTCCTTCTCCAAAAGTACTAACAGTTCTATCTCCTTTAGCTTTAGCTTCGTCTTTCTTCTTATCATCATCCCTTCCTCTTCTTCTCATTTTAGAGAAATCCATTGCATCAACTTTTTTTGTTGCGACAGCTTTCATTGCCATGTATTTACCAATTTGCTTGGTTTCACCTGTCATTTTCCACTCTAATTTTTCTAAATCATCTTTAATAAGAAACTGCTTTCCAAAAAATTCTTGATCTTGAATTAATTGCCCATCTTTAATATTTTTGTATTGTAGGCCAGCAGTAAAACTACCCATCATTCCTCTAAAACCACCTCCAGAACCTGGAGCGTCTAGTTTCTCATCTTCTTTATAAGTAGATTCTGATTTGTTAAATATTAAAACATATGTTTTTTCTAACATGCTTTTCATTCTCTCACTTATAGCTTTTTTACGTTCTGGAGTCATATCTTTTCCTCCAAAACCATCCATATCCATTGTTGTTTTAGACATGTAAGTTGCTACACCTTGAAAATCGTCTTGCGCAAATGTTAAAGATGCTACGCATAAAGTGATACAGATTAATAGTGCTTTTAATTTCATAATATTATTTCTTGATTTGTTTTGTAAAATTACAGTTAACTACTGTAAGACGATTAAAAACGAAAAATGTTTAACTTGATTATGTTAAATATTTCTTAAAAAATAAAACATCAAATAGCATCAACTAATACAAATAAAATTTCCACAACATAAGTGGTTCAATTTTTGTACTTTCCACTCCTCAATGAAACAACTTAAATACCTTTTTTTATTATTTACGTTTTCAGCTTTTGCTCAAGAAAACATTAAAGTAGAGCTTACAAGTAAAACTGAATTTAAAGCCGATTCTATTATTGGTATAGATAACTTCGGCACAACATTCTTCACCTTAAACAATACACTTATAAAAAAACAAGAGAACAAACTACTTAAGTATAGCAATGTACAATTAGGCTCAATAACATCTGCAAATAGCTTTAATCCTCTTAAAATCAATGTTTTTTACAAAGCTTTTAATACGGTTACAATTTTAGATAATCGCTTAGCCGAAATCTACAAGATTGATTTTAACCAAACCAAACCATACAAAAACGTATCACATATTTCCACAGGAAGCGACAGTACTATTTGGGTATTTAATCAAGATTTAATGCAACTAGAATTGTACGATTACAAAACAAAAGCCATACGCACAAAAACATTACCAGTAGAAGGCAGCGTATTAGACATAACCAGCAATTATAATTCCTGCTGGCTCTTAACCAAAAAATTTATTTACAAATACAATTATTTTGGAAGCATAGTCTCTAAAAAACCTAACAATGGTTATACTAACATTAAAGAGAGTAATGAAAATATCATATTAAAAAAAGACAATACACTATTTTACATCTCAAAAAATACAGAAAGAACTAAACCTCTTAGCATTACAAATTTGTTAATAAGTCAGTTTTTTGTAACCAATGAAATCGTGTATATTTACACCGATAAAGTGCTTTATCACTACCAACTTAAATTAAAATAATATGCACGTTGCCATTGCAGGAAACATTGGAGCCGGAAAAACTACGCTCACAAAACTATTAGCTAAACATTATAAATGGGAAGCGCAATTAGAAGACGTTGTAGACAACCCATATTTAGATGATTTTTACAACCAGATGGAGCGCTGGAGTTTTAATTTACAAGTGTACTTTTTAAACAGTCGCTTTCGTCAAGTTGGTCAAATTCGCGAAAGCGGAAAAGATATCATTCAAGATCGTACCATTTATGAAGATGCGCACATTTTTGCACCAAACCTTCATGCCATGGGATTAATGACAAATCGCGATTTTGAAAATTACTCATCACTTTTCGAACTTATGGAAAGTTTTGTGCAAGGTCCAGATTTATTAATCTATTTACGTAGCTCTATTCCAAATTTAGTAGGACAAATACATAAACGTGGTCGTGACTATGAAAACTCGATAAGTATTGATTACTTAAGCAGATTAAACGAACGTTACGAAGCTTGGATTACTGGTTACGACAAAGGTAAATTACTAATTATCGATGTCGATGACCTTGATTTTGTAGACAATCCAGAAGACTTAGGATTAATTCTTAATAAAATTGATGCCGAAATTAACGGTCTGTTTTAATTCAATAACACTATTTTGGGCGTTACCACAAGGGTCGCGCTATCCACTATATCTTTTTATTTGACAACTTCTCGACTGCGCTCGAAGAGACAAATAAAAAGGATGCCGTTTCTATCGCTAACGCCTTACTCGAATATATTAAAAGAGCTTTGCTTTTTTTGTAAAACCACCCACTTTTTTGTTAAACAAAAAACCACCTTCCTTTAGCTAAAAGAAGCAATACACACACAATTATAACATTTAACTTAAGCAATAAAATCGTTCTCACGAGCATGAGCAATAGCTTGCTCGCTACTATCTACTAACAAAGCTGGTGTTGTTTTATATTTTTCAAGCAAACCTTTTACGCGTATTATTTTCTTTTTATGTTTTACACTACGCAAATAAATAGCTTTAATTCTATCTGGAAATTGTTCTGTTATTTCTAAATAAATATCCACATCATGCTCACCACTATCACCTATTAAAATAAAAGGTAAATCTGGATACGTTATTAGTAAATCTAAAATTTCTTTTTGCTTCTGTGGTTTTTCATTTGGTGTCTTTTTCATTAGCATATTACTAAAGCTTCTCAATAAAATTGGACCTTTAGGAAAATTGTTTTGCTTTAAAAACAATTCTAAGTAGCGATACAAATTCCACGGACTATGGCTTACATAAAATATTGGGTTTGCATTCTCGCCAGATTTTCCACGATGTAACAAGTGGTAAAACTCAGCAGCTCCTTTAAGAGGCAAACGCATTTTTGCCGATTTAAAAAGCGTGTTATATAACAGTCTCCATTTTAAGGTTGACACAACACCTGTATGTAGAATAGTATCGTCAATATCGCTAGCAACACCGAACTCGGCTTTAGTTGATGGTATTAAAATTTCAGCAGAAAACCGATTGTTTTGTTGAATGTCTCGTTTTATATTAAGGTTACTACAAGCGACTTCACAGGCTAGCCAACCTTGAGTATTTGCCATAGTTTTTAAATCCTGCAAATTAGCTTTTACTTTAAAATAACCTTTGGCATCACTTTCTGTTTCTAAAATACTTCCGTTTGGTAATTTTATATTAATCCCAACATGCTTAGCTTCATCGGTTTCAATGCGTTTCCAACTATTAATTAACAATCTAAAAAAACCACCTTGCTCTAAATCTATAGATTCGTCTTGCAAAGCCCTTCCTCGTAAATAGAAATGCGTGTCTGTTCCATAACTTTGGAATGCTATAATTTGTAATGGATCTTTCTTAAACCAGCTCATAACTTCAAATTAAACACAAAAAAACCTGCTAATCAAATTAGCAGGTTTAAATAATATATTAAATAAAGATTAGCCTTTATTTATGTTCATTTTTTTAATCACTTTTACATCTTCACCTGTAGCTAATTTATTAGCAGCTTCAAAAGCTAGTAATTGTGCTTCAACTTCTGCTTTAGTTCCTTTAAAAGACTCTTCTTTAGTGATTTCCTCTCCATTAACATTCATTGCATAAGTAATTGTTGCTTCAGTAGTATTATTTGTAACAACCATTTCGCTTTCAATAGTTACTTCTTGAACATTAGCCATACCTTCTTCAGCATGCCCTCCTAAAATAGGCGCAATTACTAAACCAATTAAACATGTTAATTTAATTAAGATGTTCATTGATGGTCCAGACGTATCTTTAAATGGATCTCCAACTGTATCTCCTGTAATTGCAGCCTCATGTGCAGCAGAACCTTTATGGGTCATTTTTCCATTAATCATAACACCTGCTTCAAAAGATTTTTTTGCATTATCCCATGCTCCACCAGCATTATTCTGGAAGATTGCCCAAAGCACACCAGATACAGTAACACCTGCCATATAACCACCTAACATTTCGGCAATAGCTAAATTATCCATTCCAAAAATCATTGGAACAAATGCGATTACTAATGGAAAACCGATAGTTAATAAACCTGGTAACATCATTTCTTTTAAAGAGGCTTTAGTTGAAATTGCCACACACTTATCGTATTCTGGTTTTCCAGTACCTTCCATAATTCCTGGAATCTCTCTAAATTGTCTTCTTACTTCCTCTACCATTTCCATGGCAGCTTTTCCTACTGCATTCATTGCTAAAGCAGAAAACACAACTGGTACCATTCCACCAACAAATAACATTGCTAAAACTGGTGCTTTAAAAATGTTAATTCCGTCGATTCCTGTAAAAGTTACATAAGCTGCAAATAAGGCCAAAGATGTTAACGCTGCCGAAGCAATTGCAAATCCTTTTCCTGTTGCTGCTGTTGTATTACCAACCGCATCTAAAATATCTGTACGTTCTCTTACAATTGGTTCTTGTTCGCTCATTTCGGCAATTCCACCTGCATTGTCTGCAATTGGCCCAAAAGCATCAATTGCTAATTGCATAGCTGTTGTAGCCATCATTGCAGAAGCTGCTAAAGCAACGCCGTAAAATCCGGCAAAAGCATAAGAAGCCCAAATAGCTCCAGCAAATAATAATACCGATGGGAATGTAGAAATCATTCCGGTAGCAAGACCTGCGATAATGTTTGTTCCTGCTCCTGTAGAAGATTGTTGTACAATTTTTAAGATTGGTTTTTTACCTAATCCTGTATAATATTCTGTAATTCCAGAGATAACTGCTCCAACTACTAAACCAACAAGTGTTGCATAGAATACTCGCATTGATGAGATTTCAATTAAACCTTCACCAAAGAAGTTCATTTGCATCGTTTCTGGCAACATCCATTTACATAAACCAAAACATGCAACAGCAACTAAAACAATTGATGTCCAGTTTCCTTTATTTAAAGCTCCCATTACCTGAGATTCTTTAGCATCATTACTAGTTATTTTTACTAGCATTGTACCAATAATAGAAATAATAATTCCTACACCAGCAATAGACATTGGTAATAAAATTGGTCCAATTCCGCCAAAGGCATCACCAATATTTCCACCCATATCTTTTATAATATAATTACCAAGAACCATTGCAGCTAATACTGTTGCTACATAAGATCCAAATAAATCGGCTCCCATTCCTGCAACATCACCTACATTATCTCCAACATTATCCGCAATTGTTGCTGGATTTCTTGGATCGTCTTCCGGAATACCTGCTTCTACTTTACCTACTAAATCTGCTCCAACATCTGCAGCCTTTGTATAGATTCCTCCACCAACACGCGCAAATAATGCAATTGACTCTGCTCCTAAGGAGAAACCAGCTAAGGTTTCAAGAACGATAGTCATGTCCATTGTATTTGTCCAAACACCTCCCATAAAATAGTGGAAGAAAAATATAAAGAAAATTGTTAAACCTAAAACCGCTAATCCTGCAACTCCAAGTCCCATAACAGTTCCGCCTCCAAAAGAGACTTTAAGCGCGTTTGGCAAGCTAGTCTTTGCTGCTTGTGTTGTTCTTACATTAGTTTTGGTTGCTATTTTCATACCTAAATTTCCTGCAAAAGCAGAAAATACAGCACCACAAATAAATGCGACTACTATTAACCAGTGAGTTGTAGGCACTATAAAAGAAACGATTGCTAATAATACACTTACAATTACTACAAAAATAGCTAGTAATCTATATTCAGCATTTAAGAAAGCCAAAGCTCCTTCGTAGATGTGATCTGAAATTTCTTTCATTTTACCATCTCCTGCATCTTGTTTCATTACCCACTTTTGCTTAATCGCCATGTAGATTAGGCCTAATATTGCCAATACTATTGGCAAGTAAATCATCATTTTATCCATATTAGTTTTTAATTTGATTAGTTTTTAACGTTCGCTAAAGTAAGAAAATCAACGAGAAGAAAAAAATGTTTTAATTCGCATAGAATTTTAGATTATTAACAATAAAAAAGCCTGTTCATTACGAACAGGCTTCCTTTTCTCAAAAAAAACTAATATTTAGTTTTTTACTTTATTCTTAAATTTATCAAAATCTCCTTGCTTAACCTCTCTTGGCCAAGTATTATTAGAAGTATCAACATCTGCAGTTTCTAATTTTGGATCCACTGTAATTCCAACAATTTCTTTCGCTGAAGAAATTGCTTTACTTACTTCGTTATCATTAAGTCTCCAAATTTGTGCAGGATATGTTTCTGTTTTACTTGTTCCATCTGCATAAGTATATTCTACTATAATTGGCATTACTAACCCTCCAGGCTTGTTAAAGGTCACACTATAGAAAAACTTAGGCTCTTCCATTTTTGCGCGTTCTGTAGCAGTAAAGTTATCCATTAAGTACTCTTTTAACGTCGTAGACTTATCAGAAATGCTTTCGCTTTTCATTCCAGCTGTGTATTCGTCACTTCCGTCTTCTACAAAATACACTAAATCTTTTTCGTCCATTCCATAACGCTTCGCTAAATCTCCACCAGCTTTATTAGCCTTAGTAGTAACGTAGTATTTTTTAACATCTTTAATTCCTATATCAACATAGTCTGTTGTATAGAACCATCCTCTCCAATACCAATCTAAATCGAATGCCGAAGCGTCTTCCATAGTACGGAAAAAATCCTCTGGAGTTGGGTGTTTAAACATCCAACGTTGCGCATATTCTCTAAATGCGTAATCGAACAAGTCTGGTCCCATTACAGTTTCACGAAGAATATTTAATGCTGTTCCTGGCTTACCGTAAGCATTGTTTCCAAATTGGTATGTATTTAATCCCTTTGTCATAATTGGAGCAATAAAATCTTGATCTCCTCCCATATAACGCGTGATATTTTTAGCAGGACCACGACGTGATGGATAAGCAGATTGCCCTTCTGACAAGGCTCCTGGATACCATTTACCGAAATCTTGCTCTGCAACGTATTGTACAAATGTATTTAAACCTTCGTCCATCCAAGTCCATTGACGCTCATCACTATTTACAATCATTGGAAAAAAGTTATGTCCTACTTCGTGGATAATTACAGACATCATCCCGAATTTTGTTCTATCGCTATAGTTTCCTTCTGCATCAGGACGACCATAATTCCAGCAAATCATTGGATACTCCATACCTTGTTGTTTTGCATGCACAGAAATAGCTTTATGATAAGGATAATCGAAAGTCATACGAGAGTATGATTTTAATGTACTTGCAACTGCTTTAGTAGACCAATCTTCCCATAATGGGTTTCCTTCTTTTCCGTACATAGAAACAGCCATAACATCTTTGTTTCCAATTTTTACAGCCATCATATCCCAAATGTAACGTCTAGATGTCGCAAAACCGAAATCTCGTACATTCCCTGCGTATAATTTCCAAGTATTCGTTTTTGTAGACTTTGTTTTTATTTTTTCAATTACTTCGTCTTGAGTAACAACAATAACTGGCTCGTTGTAAGATTTCTTCGCTTTTTCGTAGCGTTTCATCATATCTTTAGAGAACACTTCTTTTCTATTTGTTAACTTTCCTGTCCCATCTAAAATATGATCTGCAGGAACTGTAATATTTACTTCAAAGTTTCCAAATGGTAATGCGAATTCATCGCGTCCCCAAAACTGAGAATTTTGCCATCCTTCTACATCATTATAAACAGCCATTCTAGGATAGAATTGCGCCATTACATAAGCTCTATTATCGTCTTCTTTAAAATATTCGTAACCAGAACGCCCTCTGCCATTAACATGATCGTTAATATTATACCACCATTTAATAGAGAATGAAAATTGTTCTCCTGAAGCTAGTGGTTTTGGCATATCAACACGCATCATTGTACGATTAATCATGTGTTGTAGTGGCTTTCCATTTACACCTTTTACTTCTTGAATATTAAAACCACCATCGAAACCTTCTCCCATATAATCATTTGCATAAGAAGAAATTTGAGCTGCAGGATTAACTCCACTTCCCTCGATTAAAGGTGTTTGAGAATCTCTAGCACGCATATTTTGATCTAACTGCACCCAAAGGTATTTTAATACATCTGGAGAATTATTTGTATAAGTAATCGTTTCGAAACCAGATAATTTAGCGTTAACATCATCAAGTTCTAAGTCCATAACATAGTCAGCTTGCTGCTGATAATATGCAACTCCAGGAGCACCAGAAGCAGCACGATACATGTTTGGAGTAGAAAACTCGTCGTAAAGTTGCTTGAATTTATTTTGATTTACATGCCCTTGTTGAGGCTCTTTTTTTTCTTGATCTTGCTGTGCAAATACACCAACAGTAACAAAAAGTGCAGATAGCACCAAGTATTTTAAATTGTTCATTTTATTTGTTGTTTTCAGAATAGAGGCTGAATTTAACAAATTTTAAGATTTAAACATTCTTTTTTTTAGAAGTTTAACATTCCTTTATCGTTTTCAGGAATTAATATAAAGGATTTATGCTTTCCATTTATATGTGTTCGCACTATATTTTTTTGTTCACTAAACATATCGTAAAGCACGCTATTTTCTATACTGAAAGATTTTACATTTGTTACATCTTCAATCTCTAAATAGCACTGTACCACATCGTCATCATACTCTTTACCAATGAATTTTATAACAGATTCTTTTTCGTTAATATTTATCTTTAGTCTAGAAAGCAAGTACTTTTTTATATAGCTATCGATTTGTGTTTCGTCTTTACTTGCGTCTAAAACTATTTTATTGTTGTAGCGTTCTTTAAGGAGTCTTTCGAAATCATCAATAAAAATACGCGTAATAATCTGTACCGATTGCTTCTCTTTTACATATTCAATTTTGGTAATACTTACATAATATTTATGTACACTAGTAAAGGCTAACGAGGCTATTACTGCTAAAACTAATAATGGTTTAAAAAATTTCATACTATTATATTTCGATTACAAACTTACTGAAAGAAGTCAAAAAGCATTCCAAGTTTCGAGTTATTCTTTTAAAGCTAGATTTTCTTTATAAATAAGATATTTTTCTTTCATAAATTTTAAAGCTTCTAAATCGCTAGAAGCACATCTCGTTTTAAAAGTTTCATCTTCTGCACAGAAATAAAAAAAATCTGACTTAAAGTCTTCTTTTAATTCATTTTCTTTAAAAAAAGCTTCAGACAATCTATTTTTTAAAGCATTCATCATCTTTGTATTTGCTTCTAATTTAACTCGTTTTTTAAGTTCTTTAGTCCTTCCTGAGATTGCATTTAAAATTGGGTTTAATGGAACTGAGCCTCCAAGAATACCAAGTAACATTGATGGCTCAAACTCACCAGCTTCAGCCAATAATCGTTCACTTTTAGTTTTTCTTTTCCCTTTATAGCCAGGGATTCCAACATCGTAAAAATCTATTGTTCTTTTGGCATCAGAATTTAGAACATCTTTACTTAAATCTCCTGTTAAGGTGAAACCAATTACTGCTTCGGGTAATTCGTTTACTTGAGTCTCAAGGTTAATATTAAGTGTTTTATTTTTAATATTATCTGCAGTAACAATATGTGTTAAGGATTTGTATTGTATTGATGTAAGAACAATGGTATCATTCTTTATTGCTTCAATATTAAATTCACCTTTATCGTTTGTAGTTGCGTACTTTTTTTGAGTACGATTAATAACATGAATATTTTCTACACTTTCTTCTCCATTAACTATACCTACCAAACTTATGCTTTGAGAAAAGCTAAAACATGTAATTAAAAATGTTAGAAAAAATATACTACTCTTTACCTTCATTTTTAATTGCTAAGAATGTTTTACTTTTTGAGTGTAAATATTCTATTAATTTTAATTCATTTTTAGGTTCTAATAAAGAAGTATCATATTGAGATCTTTCTAAAAACGCTATAAATGATTGTACTTTTTCTTCCGGAATATTATAATTCTCTGTAAAATATGATGGTTTAAACGTTTCAGAAATATTAGAAATTGGTGTTTCTAATCTTGGGTCTTTATAATCTTTACTTTTCTTCTTATTCTTAAAAATTAATTTAGCTAGGCCACCTATTATTGCTATACCATTTAATTGATATCTTATCCTATCATTTTGCGAACCTACTGCCATATTTTCTACTTTAGAGTGGTAATCTTCTGGCATTTCAAAATTCTCGAAGCTTTCAAAATTAAAAACTATAGGATCAGAGATTTTCGCATCTAAAGCATCAGTAGTAAGGTCTCCTGATAAATCGTATGGCAACAAAATAACTTCGTCTAGTGTGTTTATATACTCTTTTAAATATATTTTTAAAACTTTAGTATCAATAACTGCTTCAGTAATTTTAGTTGTAAAAGGAATTAATTGAACTGAAGAAATACGAATCTCATCGTTTAAAGCAACCTTTAAATTAAAATTTCCAATGGAATCTGTAACTGTTCCTTTATTTGAAGACGTATTGTAAATGGTAATATTTTCTAGATCTTCGACATCTACAATTATTTTACCTTTAACTTCAATTCGTGTGCTATCTTGAGCAAACACAGAAAAGGTTGCTAAAGACAAAAATAATACGAGTAGTAATTGTTTCATGTGGTTAGGTTTAGATATGTAAATAACGGTTTTCATTTCTTAATTAAAATTTAAAAGAGTTTTAAACTTTTGTTAAAAAGAGGACTCTTTAGATTTTATAGTTAAATTGTTATACTATAAATTTACAATAAATAAACCATAATGAGAAGTATAATTATTGCTAGCACATCTACCGTTTTTGGAGGAGAACCATTAGACTATCTTTTAGAGGAGTTAAAAATTCATTTTAAAGATTTAGACGAAATTCTTTTTATACCTTATGCTAGACCTGGCGGAATTTCTCATGAAGAGTACACCCAGAAAATTTTAAAACCTTTCGAAAGTATAGGCAAAAAAGTAAAAGGCATTCACGAATTTAAAAACCCAACTGAAGCCATAAAACAGGCGAAAGGTATTTATGTTGGTGGTGGAAATACATTTGTTTTGGTTAGTCAGCTCTATAAAAACAAATGTTTAAACGCTTTAAAAGAAGTTATTAATAATGGCACACCGTACTTAGGCACAAGTGCTGGCAGTAATATTTGTGGACTAACAATGAATACAACCAATGATATGCCAATTGTCTATCCTCCAAGTTTTAAAACTTTAGGTTTTGTTCCTTTTAATATCAATCCGCATTACCTAGACCCAGTAATTGGGAGCAAACATATGGGAGAAACACGGGAGACACGTATTAAAGAATTCCATAAATTCAACACGCAACCTGTAATTGGTTTACGAGAAGGAAGCTATCTTGAAGTAAAAGGAAATGATGTTATTTTGAAAGGCCCTTTAAAAGCTAGAGTTTTCGAATACGAAAAAGACGCTTATGAAGTTGAAACAAACACTTCTTTAAATTTATTGAAATAAAAAATACGATAGATTCTTTATTAGCAAAAGGCACCAACAAAAACAGAAATTCTCATATTAAGTTTTAAAACGGCTTCGCGCTTTACCTCAAACTTTCCTATTTCGGTTAAAACCGAAACCTCCTCTCTATAACTAATAAAGAGAGGAGTCACAAAATATTACACTTCTTCTAAAAATTATGCATAAAAAAAGCCTCATCGATTAGATAAGGCTTTTGAGCGAGAGACCAGGTTCGAACTGGCGACATTCAGCTTGGAAGGCTGACGCTCTACCAACTGAGCTACTCTCGCATTTCCGATGGCAAAAATAGTAATTTATCTAGATTAAACATCATTATTTTTAATTATTATTGTGTATTTCATCGATTATATTTGCCTTTTATCAATTACACCTTTAAATGGAGTAATAATATACATTAGAGACCAAAAATATTTTTTCAACACACTAACAATATTCTCCAATAACGTCAATAGCACTACAACTTACACCAACGAAACCGTCACTTCATTACTATAAGTATTGTTGGTCTTCAAGGAGATTTGATATGGCACAACCCTTAGACTTCGCATAATCGTACAACCATTTAAAAAATGTTTTACCCAAACCTTTACCTTGGTATGCATCCTCAATATAAACATGATCTACTTCCATAGATTTCCCTGCATAATGTCTTGTTTGAAACCACATGCCACAAATACCAATTAGTTTTTCATTATCAAAAACACCAGCGCATTCATAATTTTCTTCAACCATTACAGCAAAACCTTCTCTTAATAATGCTTCTGGATTTGCGTTTTTTGTTAATTTTTGAATTAACGGAATGATAGTATTTATATCTTTTTTATCAATAATTTTAAAGCTGAAAGCCATACTTACAATTTTTAGTAAATTTGAAAACATAAAACAACAATCTACATGTCTCTTAAGTTTGAAGCAATAAATAATTCTGAAATTAAGATTAAACAAATAAAAGGCTTAGATACTATTCCTGTAAGACATGCCGTATTACGAAAAGGAAAGCCAATTGAAGCTTGTCCAATTCCTCAAGATGATTTAGAAAGCACTTTTCATTTCGGCTTATTCTATCAAAATAAACTAGTTGGAGTTTGTACTTTTGTAATCGACCAATCGCATTATTTTAATGATGCCAAACAATATAGATTGCGTGCAATGGGTGTTTTAGACAACTACCAAGGCCTTAATTTTGGAAAACAACTATTAAATCATGGCGTCGTTTTTCTAAAAGAAAAAAATATAGGCCGCTTGTGGTTTAATGCTCGTATTAATGCTGTCAATTTTTATAAAAATAATGGGTTCGAAACAATTGGTAATATTTTTGATATACCAAACGTAGGCGACCATTACGTAATGCACAAAAAATTATGAATAAATACTTTTTAATAAAACTCACAACATTAATTGTTATAGCTTTATCAATTCTTCCGCAACTTACTTTTGCACAAAACACTATTTCTGCTGAAGAATTAATAGGAAAAGGTAATCCCCAATTATTTGGAGAAGGCTACAAATTACGAGAAGAAGCTTATATAGCTTTCAAAAAAATGCAAGCCGAAGCTTTAAAAAGCAATATTAAAATTGGAGTCGTTTCAAGCTATAGAAATTTCGCCCACCAAAAACGTATTTGGGAACGCAAATTTAAAAGCAATCAAACTAAAGGACTTTCACCAACAATAAACATCGACAAAATAATAGAATACTCTACTATTCCTGGAACATCAAGACACCATTGGGCTACAGATATCGATATTTACCAAACCAACGTCAAGCAACCAAGAGGTTTATTGTTAGAAAGCAATTTTCATAATAATGGTGCTTTTTGTAAGCTTAAAGAATGGATGGATATTCATGCTAAAGATTATGGTTTCTATTTAGTTTATACCGATTTACCTAACAGAAAAGGTTTTAAATATGAACCTTGGCATTACAGCTATAAACCATTATCGTCTCAATATCTAAAAGCTTATAAACAATTAGATATTGCAAAAATTCTAAAAACAGATAAGCTCTTAGGAAGTAAAAATTTAACTAAAGTCTTCATTACCAAATACTCAGTAGAAAATATTTTAGATATTAATCCTGAATTTTTGTAACTTTATAAACTAATTAACATAATTCAACAATGAAAAGAGGAGGACTTAAAGGACGATTATTAATAGGTGTGGCAATTGCTGCATTTTTTTTAATCAAACATTATATGAGCAGAGAGACAAATCCTTATACTGGAAAAGTACAAGCGATTTCTATGACTACAGACGAAGAGATACAAATGGGTCTAGCAAGTATAAACCAAATGGCTCAACAACATGGTGGACTATACCCAAACGAGCAATACCAAGCCTTAGTAGATAATGTTGGCAATAAACTAGTTAATAATAGTATAGCTAAAGACACACCTTATAAATACGAGTTTCACTTATTAGCAGACGCAAACACAATTAATGCCTTTGCTTTACCTGGTGGCCAAATATGTATAACCTATGCTCTATTCTCCAAATTAAAAAATGAAGATCAGCTCGCTGGTGTTTTAGGCCATGAAATTGGCCATGTATTAGGAAAGCATTCTGCCGAAAGAATTGCAAGCAGTAAAATGTGGCAAGGCCTAAGCACAGCTGGTTCTGTTGGTGCAGATATGGGAGGAATTGTTAACCAAATAGGAAACGGAACATTACTTAAAAATGGACGTGGAGACGAACTAGAAAGTGATGAACTTGGCGTACGTTTTATGATGCGTGCTGGTTACGATCCAGAAGAAATGATTGGTGTTATGCAAATTCTAAAAGATGCAGCAGGACCTAACCGCCAACCAGAGTTTTCAAGCTCTCATCCAGATCCAGACAATAGAATAGAACACATTAGAGCAGCTATAGAAAAGTATAGACGTAACTAAATCGTTTTCGTTAATTATAGTACAAAGTCCTGCGTTTGCGGGACTTTTGTTATTATATTTGTTACTCAAACTTTAAGAAAATGAACAAAAAAGTCATCCTTATGATACTTGATGGTTGGGGAAAAAGCCCAGACCCAAAAGTCTCTGCCATAGATAATGCCAACACATCTTTTATCGATAGTTTATATACAAAATATGGACATGCACAGTTAAGAACAGACGGTTTACATGTTGGTTTACCAGAAGGTCAAATGGGAAACAGCGAAGTTGGACACATGAATTTGGGTGCAGGACGTATTGTTTATCAAGATTTAGCGAAAATTAATTTAGCAATAGAAAACAATACTTTAGCTCAAGAAAAAGTATTAGTAGATGCTTTTAATTACGCTAAAGCGGAAGGCAAAAATATTCATTTATTAGGTTTAGTTAGTAATGGTGGTGTGCACTCTCATATTAACCACATCAAAGCATTAATAGATGCATCAGAAAGTGCAGGTGTAAAAAACACTTACATTCACGCCTTTACAGATGGTCGTGATGTGGATCCAAAATCTGGAAAAGGATTTGTTGAAGACTTAGAAAATTACACTCAGAATAAGAATACAGAAATAGCATCTATAACTGGTCGCTATTATGCAATGGATCGCGATAATCGTTGGGAACGTGTTAAACTTTCTTATGATGCTTTAGTTAATGGTACAGGTGAGTTATCTAATAACTTAACCGAAAGTATTCAAAAACATTATGATGCAGATATTACAGACGAATTTATAAAACCAATTATAAAATCGAACACTAAAGGACTTCCATTAGCTACAATAAAAGAAGACGATGTTGTTCTTTTCTTCAATTTTAGAACAGATAGAGGTCGTGAGTTAACAGATGCATTGTATCAAAACGATCATCACGAACAGAACATGCATAAATTGAATTTGTATTATGTTACAATGACGAATTATGGTGATGCATTTAGTGGCATTCATATTATTTTCGATAAAGACAATATCACAGAAACTTTAGGTGAAGTCTTAGAAAAAAATAACAAAACACAAATTAGAATTGCTGAAACTGAAAAATATCCTCACGTTACTTTTTTCTTTTCTGGTGGAAGAGAAGCACCTTTTAAAGGCGAATCTCGCATATTAAAAAACTCACCAAAAGTAGCAACTTACGACTTAAAACCAGAAATGAGTGCTTTTGAATTAACCGATGCCTTAGTACCAGAATTACAAAAAGGCGAAGTCGATTTTGTGTGTTTAAACTTTGCAAATGGTGATATGGTTGGGCACACAGGCTCAATGCCTGCTGCTATTAAAGCATGTGAAGCTGTAGATACTTGTGTAGAAAAAGTAGTAACAACTGCCTTAGAAAATAATTACACAGTTTTACTTATCGCAGATCATGGAAACTGTGAAACGATGATGAATCCAGATGGATCACCAAACACAGCACACACAACTAATCCTGTTCCAATTATATTAATTGACAACGAATTAAAAGAAATTAAAGATGGTGTTTTAGGCGACTTAGCTCCTACTATTCTAAAACTTATGGGTCTAGAAAAACCTAAAGTAATGACACAGGAAAGTTTAGTTTAAAATGAAAAAACTAATAATTGTATTTTTCGTACTTATTGGTTTCACTAACTGTAAAGATTATAATCCTAAAAAGTTTGAAGCTACAAGATGGAAAAATGCTAGCCCAAGAGAAAAAGGACTTATGGCTTCAGATTTAGTTGAGAGCAAAATATTAATTGGCAAAAGTAAAGCTGAAGTATTAGAACTTATTGGTAAGCCTAAAGACAGTAGCAACATTAACTTTCATTATCTAATTGAATTTGGATATATGGCTCCTTTTTATTTAGATGTAAATTTTCAAAAAAACAAAAACAAAGTTATCAATGTAACGCTTGCTGATTAATTTCAATTGCATTTCAACTCTGTTCTACAACTTATTATTAAATCGTATTTTTACAATCAATTATATCTTAAATGAACATTTCTAAAAGACTTATTATTGCTGTAGATTTCGATGGAACTATTGTGGAAGATGGCTATCCAGGAATTGGAGACGAGCGTTTATTTGCATTCGACACCTTAAAACGTTTACAAGCAGATGGACATCGTTTGATTTTATGGACCTATCGTCACGGAAAGAAATTAGATGAAGCTGTAGAATATTGCAAAACTAATGGTATAGATTTTTACGCTATAAATCGAAGCTTTCCAGAAGAGGAAAACCTGGACAACGCAAGCAGAAAAATTCATGCCGATTTATTTATAGACGATAGAAATATTGGAGGTATTCTTGGTTGGGGAGAAATATACCAAATGCTTACAAACGAAATACCTCAACCCAAACAAAAAAAGAAAAAAAGATGGTTTAAATTTTAACCACCTATCATTTCAAAATAAGACCTCTCTATTGTCTCTCTATGATCTGGATGTGCAATATTAACTAATGCTTTTACGCGCTGTTTTATTGTTTTACCGTAAAGGTTTGCAACACCATATTCTGTTACGACATAATGTACATGAGAACGTGTAGTAACAACTCCTGCTCCTGGCTTTAAAGCTGGAACAATTCTACTAATACCTTTACTTGTAATAGATGGCAAAGCAATAATAGCTTTACCTCCTTCGCTTAAAGAAGCTCCTCTTATAAAATCCATTTGACCTCCAACACCAGAATACATATTTGCGCCTATAGAATCTGCACAAACCTGTCCTGTTACATCTACTTCTATTGCAGAGTTTATAGCTACCATTTTGGGATTTTGCTTAATAATAGATACATCATTTGTATAATTTGAAGCACGCATTTCTACAAAAGGATTATCATCTACATAATCGTACAAACGTTGAGAACCTATTAAAAAAGTTGACAATGCGCGACCACGATTTATTGCTTTATAATTTCCTGTTATAACATTATTAAGAATTAAGTCTATTACGCCATCCGAAAACATTTCGGTATGCAATCCTAAATCTTTATGATTAGTTAATCTTGTCAATACAGCATTTGGAATACTTCCAATTCCCATTTGAAGTGTACTTCTGTCTTCAATTAAATTAGCAACATAAGCACCTATTTTCTCTTCAATAGCATTTGGAGCAACAACAGCATGACCTGGAAGTGGTTGATGATTCTCTACAAAAATATCAATCTCTGAAACATGAATAATTCCAGCTCCATGAGTTCTTGGCATATATTTATTAATCTGTGCAATAACAGTTGTTGCGTTATCAATAGCTGCTAAAGTTGCTTCTACAGAAACACCTAAAGAGCAATAACCATGACGATCTGGAACAGAAACATGAATAAAAGCGACATCTAAATCAATGATACTGCGTTTAAACAACGAAGGCAATTCACTTAAAAAAACAGGAGTATAAGATCCATTTCCAGCCTTTAAAGTATGTCTCACATTTTTTCCAATAAAAAAAGAATTAACATGAAAACTATCTCTAAATTCAGGGTTAGCATAAGGGGCAGCACCTTCTGTATGTAAATGGCAAATCTCTACACCTTTTAATTCCTCGTGTCTGGCAGACACAGCTTGTATTAAAGATTGTGGAGCTGCGGCTGCAGCTTGAATATAAATACGACTGTTAGATTTTATTACTTTTACAGCTTCTTCTGCTGCTATTGGAGAATACATAATATTAATTTTTAGAGTACAAAAATACTATGGTTAATACTCTTAAAAACTGCCAAAAGTCATCTTTTGAAAACAAAAAAAGCATTTTATTTTAAGTATCTTTGCACCATTAATTTTGAATTATGATTATAGTAAAAACAAGAGAAGAAATAGAACTAATGCGTGAAGCTGCACTTGTAGTTTCTAAAACTCTAGGTGAAGTTGCCAAAGCTGTTAAACCAGGTGTAACAACATTAGAATTAGATAAAATTGCAGAAGAATGTATTAGAGACCAAGGTGCAGTACCTGGCTTTTTAGGATTGTACGACTTTCCAAACACACTTTGCATGAGTCCTAATTCTCAAGTAGTACATGGTATACCTAACAATACACCTTTAGTAGAAGGTGATATTATTTCTATAGATTGTGGATCTATAAAAAATGGTTTTTATGGTGATCATGCTTACACTTTTGCTGTAGGCGAAATAGATCCAGAAACCGAAAAATTATTACAAGTTACCAAAGAGTCTTTATACCTTGGTATTAAAGAACTAAAAGTTGGTAATCGTGTTGGCGATGTTGGTTATGCAATACAAAAATATTGCGAAGATCATGGCTACGGTGTGGTAAGAGAATTAGTTGGACATGGATTAGGACGCGTAATGCACGAAGATCCAGAAATGCCAAACTACGGAAAACGTGGTCGTGGTAAAAAGTTTATTGAAGGTATGGTTGTTGCCATAGAACCTATGATTAATCTTGGAACACAACGCATTAAACAACATAGAGATGGTTGGACTATTACTACTCAAGATAATAAACCTAGTGCTCATTTTGAACATGATGTAGCGATTATAGATGGTAAACCTGAGATACTATCTACTTTTGCTTATGTTTATGAAGCTTTAGGTATTGTGAGTAATGAGGAAGATGAGTTTAGACAGAAAGCTTTAGTGCTTTAATTATGAAAATAAAACACCTTTTAGCTTTCATCATTTTCGGTTTTATTTTTAACATAATAGGAACTTTATTTAAAATCCAACATTGGCCATATGCTAGTGAAATTTTAACAATTGGAACTTTAATAAAAGTAATTTTTGGTATTCTATTAATCTACAAAATACTAACTACAGATAAGTTTAAAGATTTTTTAAATTTGTAACAACTTTGAAAAAACTCTTCAAATTAATACTCAACACCATACCAAGACCGTTACTAATTAGGTTAAGCTATGTTGCACGACCAATTTTAGCTTTCTTTTTAAAAGGCAATACATTTACAGATCCAATAGACGGTAAAAGCTTCAAATCTTTTCTACCTTATGGTTATGGCGAACAACGTAATAACGTATTATCTCCTTCTACTTTATCTTTAGAAAGACACCGATTATTATGGTTGTATCTACAAAACGAAACCGATTTCTTTTCTGCTAAAAAAAGCGTACTTCATTTTGCTCCAGAACAGTGTTTCTTAAAACGTTTTAAAGCATTAGATAATCTTGATTATACTACAACCGATTTACTATCTCCTATTGCAGATGTAAAAGCAGATATTTGTAACCTTCCGTTTGAAGATAATAGTTACGATATTATTTTGTGTAATCATGTTTTAGAACATATTCCAGACGATACTGAGGCTATGCGAGAGCTGTTTCGCGTTATGAAACCTGGTGGTTATGGGATTTTTCAGATTCCTCAAGATTTATCTAGAACTACTACCTTTGAAGATGATACTATAACAGATAAAAAAGAACGTGCTAAAATATTTGGTCAATACGATCATGTGCGTGTTTATGGTCATGATTACTTTAATAAACTCAGAGAGATTGGTTTTATGGTAAATGAAGAAGATTACACTGCAAGACTTACTAAAGAAGAAATTAGCAAATACTGCTTAGCCCAAGGAGAAATTATTCCTATTGTTTACAAATAAAATTCTAATAGTAATGACACAAGAAATTATAATTGCTACAGGTACCTTTTTTGGAATGTTATCTGTAATATTTGGAGCCTTTGGCGCTCATGCTCTAAAAAAGATTTTATCTAACGAGCAGTTACATAGTTTTGATGTTGGCGTAAAATACCAAATGTATCATGCTATTGTTTTATTAGTTTTAGGTTTTAATTCTAAAAATGTAACCTCTACAATATACTGGTGCTTTACACTAGGTATTATACTATTCTCTTTTAGCATTTACGGATTAATTTTATCTGATGCTAAAGGAAAAAAACTTCGCTTTCTAGGACCTATTACTCCTCTTGGAGGATTACTTTTAGTAATTGGCTGGTTACTATTACTAATTAATGCTTTTTAATAAAACTACAGAAGTTAGATTCTTAATACTCACATTAACCAGAAGGTTGATTATACGGTAAATCCTTCCGCGGAAGCGATAAAGAAGGCCATTATATAGAGACCAAATTATTACTATAGTTAATAAAAAAAGGAAGGCCTAAATTAGACTTCCCTTTTTTCAGAATTGATTAATAGCTTCTTTTGTGCTTTTATTACATTACTTTGGAAAGCTTAATGGTTTTACCGCAATGTTTAGATTCAATTTTAAAAATTACATCTCCTTTTTTTCCTTTGCTTGCCCAACGTACTTCTTTTCCAGTATTACAACCAATACTAGTACTTGACCCTTTGTTAAGCGATACAAAACCGGTTCCTGTGTAGATACTTACTTTCTCTTTAGTATCATTAATAAGTTTAAAACTGCTACCTATTGTTGCTTTGCTTATTGCTTCTACTTTTGGTTGGTTTTCTTCGGAAATATTTTTAGTTTCAGAAAAAAACAATGCACTAAATAGACTTAATGTTACGAGTATTATTTTCATATAATTTTGATATTATTTATTAATTACTGTAAAGATTCTCTATTAAACTGAATAATAAACCTTTTACTTTCTGAAACCGGATTTTCAGTTTCTAAAACACACAAAACCTACTGTTTAATAAAACGTTTGGTTGAGATATTTCCTATTTCATCTTGAATTTCAATTAAATACATACCTGTTTTTAAGTTTGATATTGTTATTTTTTTTGATGTTGTCTCTAAAACTTTCATCCCTAAAACAGTATAAATAGTTGCTTTTTTTAATTCCCTATTTATTTTAATATTTAAAACAGAAATTGTTGGGTTTGGATATAAAGACACTAAATCTAACTTAAATTCCTCTACGCTTAGCAATGCTGGACAACTTGCATTATAACTTGCAGAAGCAGGAACATCCCAATTAGAATTAGGCGTAAAACCTGCATCTATTTGCACACAAGTAACAGTACTATTTACAACATTAAAACGAGTAACATTACTATTATTTCCATTTTCCATATTTATAGCTGTAATAGCTGTAGTGTGTCCTTTAAAATCTACAAGAAATGCAAGCATACTTAGATCTAAAATTCCAGAAACACCAGTTTGCTCTATAAGCAATTGTGTAAGTTTTGTGTTTTGACTAACATTAATACTTGTAAGTGATGAATTGCCAAAAGCCTGTAAAGATATAATCTCTGTAAAAGCTTCAATTCCTGTTAAATCTTGAATATTTAAATTTGAAACAGAAATAGTTCCTGTATATGCACTTGCCTCACTTACTTGTATTTCTGCATCATTATTTATATTTATATTATTATTAGCAACTAAAGCTGCCTTAAAATTTACATCTGGTATGTTTACATTCTGAGCATTTATACCTATTAGCATATTGAAGAAAGTATAAATGAATAGTAATCTTGTTTTCATAATTGTTTTTTTTGAGTTAATATTTTTAAAATTAGTTTGGTATTCTTTTAATTTTTAATGAATCGTTTTGTTGAAATACTTCCGTTTTCATCTTCAATTGAAATTAAATACATACCGCTTTTTAAATTTAATGTGGTTATATTTTTTGATGCTGTTTCTAAAATCTTAACTCCTAAAACAGAATAAATAGTTGCTTGTTTTAAGTTGCCCTTAGTTTTAATATTTAAAACTGACGTTGTTGGATTTGGATATAATGCGACATGAGCTAACTCGAAATTAGCAACACTAAGAGTAGGACAGTTATCACTATAAGTTGCAGCTGCATCTTTTTGCCAATTTGCTGTTGGTGTAAAACCCGTATCTATTTGTATACAATTTAGGTTAGAATTACCTAAAGCATTAACGCCTCCAAAAATATCAGAATTATTACCGTTTGCGACGTTTAAAGCAGACAACTCATTGTTTTCACAATTTAAAAAACCTAACCCAGTATTTAATGAAACATCTAAATTGGTAATCGAATTATCCATACAAGCCAAAATATTTAAAGATGTATTAAAAGAGACATCTAGAGTTGTCAACGCGTTTTGAGCAAAATTTAGACTATACAAATCTAAATTATTAGTTAAATCTAAACCTGTAAGATTATTAGACACACAGCTTAACTCGGTCAAGTCTGAATTAAAAGATGTATTTATAGTTGATAAAGAATTATAATGACATCTTAAAACAGCTAAATCTACATTACTTGTTACATCTAGCGTCGTTAGCAAGTTATTAGAACAATCTAAAAGCGTTAAATTTGTATTTGATGATACATCTATAGTTGTTAAATTATTATTCTTACAACGTAATGTGTTTAGTAGCGGAAACTGTTCAATACCTGTTAAATCAGAGATATTTAAAGCATTAAGAAACATGTCTCCATTAAAGCTAGAAGCTTCTGTACATTGTATTTCGTTATCTCCATTGGTATTAATGTTACTATTACCTATTAAATAGGTTTTAAAATTTGCGTCTGGTATATTTACATCACTACATACAGGAATAGAAAATACAATATCATCTATTGAAAATCTCGCTACACCATTACTCTTTGTAATTGTAAAGCTGGTAACATTTGTCCAACCTACATTTATGGTACTTCCTACTGATGCAGCTATACTTTGCGTAACATTAGAGTTTGTTCCTCCTGCTGGCCAGAATGTCCAGTTACCTGCAACACCATTTCCATCAAAAGCAAATATGGATTGAACGTTTATTGGATCACTAAATGTAACTGTCATAGAGTTAACGTTTCCTGTAGAAGTTATAATATTCCCATTAGATCCTGCGTATCCTCCTCCATTAAGCACTTCTACAGTATTTGAAGAATTGGTACACTCAGCTTGTACTCCTGCAACATTTTGACTTACAGAAATGCTTCCATTAAATGAGACTGAACTCCAATCATAAGTATAAGTTTGAGCATAGCTTAATGTTGATATTAGTGTGAATAATAAAAGTAATTTGTTTTTCATAATAAGTGGTATTTTATAATATTTTGACAAATATCTAACAAGAAACGTGTGAGAAATTATGGTAATTTCTGAAAGCGTTCTTTCGGTTTCCGAAAAAACAAAAAACCTCGCAAGCTTTACGCTTACGAGATTTAAAACAATAATTACTAACTAAAAAACTACTGTTTAATAAAACGTTTGGTGGTTACACTTCCTGTTTCATTTTCTATTTTGATTAAATACATTCCAGATTGTAAATTAGAAGTATTTATGGTTTTAGATGTGATTTTTAAAACCTCCGTTCCTAAAACAGAATAGATTGTTGCTTGTTTTAAGTTGCTCTTCATTTTAATATTTAAAACTGAAGTTGTTGGGTTTGGGTATAGTTTTATTTCTTTTTTATAAAATTCAAAATCGCCTACACCTAAAGTAGTTACATACTCATAAGCTCCCATATCTACATTTGTATTAAAAATTCTTGCAGCTCCACTTAAATCTGTTGATCCTATTACATAAGTATTATCTCCTGCATCTATTGCTGGCGAACTTGAACTTAATGTGTAATCATTAGTTGCAGCATTTAAAAATAATGGATCTGCAGTACTAACATTAACTTTAAAAGATGGAGGTAATGTTGAAAAATTATCTGGATCTATAGAGTTACTAACCAAAACACTTGTAATAAATGTAGAATGTCCTTTAGTTAAAGCTGGTGTTGTTACGCCTCCAGCTCCTGTATTATTAAAGAAAACACTATTAGATACTGCAGAAGTATGCGTTGCTCCAGAATTTCTTGAAAGACTTACAGCTCCTCGTTGGGTACTTGCTCTAGTACCAATATCTGAATTCCCTGTAAATGTACAATTTGATATATTTGATGTTAATGTACTACTAGCTGTATTTGCTCGCAACCAAATAGCACTTCCTGTAAAACCATCTGCACCATTACGGTTTCTAGATTCGTTATTATAAAATAATGAATTTGAAATTTCTACATCATGTGTAATTGCACCATCATTAATAACATAAACACCTACTCCATAATTACCCATATTATTGTAAAACTGGCTAGAATTTACAGTCAGCATAGTTGTTGTATTTGGTCTAGTGTATATTGATGCTCCACCAATAGCTACATTATTTCTAAAAACACATTTATCTACTACTAAATTTACAGCAGTTGAAGCTATAAAAATTCCTGCTCCAGCCCCATCATTACCACTAGTTGCATTTGCCTGACCTCCAGAAACTGCTATTCCATTTACTAAAATATCATTCCCATTTATGGTTATTACGTGGTAGTTATTTTCGGCTCTGTTAGCTTCAGAGAAACCTAAAGCCGTATCGTTATCATTAATATCACCACTTAAAATAGTTTCATTAATAAGATGATTACGTTGTGAAATATCTGTTTCGGTTCCATCAAAACCTCCATAAACCTCTAAATTATCTATATTAAAGTTGAAGGTGTTTGAGCGACTTCCAGCTGTAGGTTTATAGATACCTTGTGCAACCCATATTTTATCTCCAGACTGTGCAACTGCAAGTGCTTCTTGAATAGTTGTAAAAGCATTTACCCAGTTTTTCCCTATACTTGTTCCTGTAGCATTTAAATCTACAAACCAAGGTGTGTTAAATCCTATAGTTTGCATTACGTATGCTGCTGGTGTTCCATTACAATATGCACGAATGTAAACATCATAAAAACCATCATTTAAACCAGTTATGGTGTGAGACTGCGTTGTAAGGCTACTAACAGTAGTTCCATTTCCCATTGGCTGCCCAGATGTTACATAAATTAAATCGAAAGGTCCAGATGGATTAAAAGGATGCAACCAAGTTAATATTGCTGTTCCTGGTGAGCCTGAAACGCTCGTAAATTTATAATTAAACAACTCGTTACAATTACGAGTAAGCTCGTAAGCTCCCATATCTACTGTAGTACCAATAATTCTTCTGTTTCCTGCTAAATCTGTAACAATATCATTTTCTACTTTAGTATTGTCTCCAGCATCAGCTGCTGGTGAGTTACCTTGTAATGTATAATCACTTAATGCGCTATTAGTAAAAAGAGGGTCTGCTGTTATTGTATTTAGGTTCCCTTGCCCAATAGTATTGTCTACGTTTGTATAACCAGCACCATAAAAGGTAGATGTACCATATTCATCAAGAATACTTGCATTTCTTGTATTGTTCCAAAAAATAGAATTTGAGATATCTAAATCAGGAGGAAGACCACCATTATACCTACCTCCAACAACAACTCCTCTATCTGCAGTTGCCAATGTTCCAGAATCGGTATTGTTTACAAATGTACAATTGTTTATACGCATATTTAGAACACCTCCATTAGTACCATAATAACCTAAAGCTGGACCTGATGCTCCTGGCCTATTAGGTTCGTCTTCAATTTTATTACCTTCAAAAAGCGTATTATTAATATAAACAGTACCTGATGTACTACTAGATTTTCCGAAGTAAAAATATGCTCCTGCATAATATGTACTTAAATTATTTCTAAAAATTGAGTTTTCAATTTTTACATCACCAGTTCTATTTAATTGGCATTGAAATCCTGCTGCAGAATTTACTGCCACATTATTTTCGATAATCATATTTCTTAAAACAAAACCATCTGCTTCTACATTTTTTATAATTCCTGCTCCATTAACTCCTTCGCCACCACTAACAGTAAAACCATCAATTATTACATTGTCTGCATCTACTTTTAATACATTTATACTGTTATCTGATCTTGATGTGTTATTATAACTTAAAGTACTATTGTCATTTGCAAACAAATCGCCCGAAAGAATAGTTGGATTTGTTCCTAAAACACGATTAGACAAACTGGTTTCTGTTCCAGCAAAACCACCATATACACCTACATTATTAACGGTAAGCGTAAAACTTATAGAGGTATCAAAAACATCTGGATTATAAACGCCTCCTTTTACCCAAATTTCACTCATTTGTGTTGCTGCTGCAAATGCTGCGTTTACTGTTGTGTATGCATTAGTCCAGCTACTACCATCGTTTATTCCTGAAGCACCAGAATCTACATAGATTATTGAAGTTGGTGTACTAAATGTAATTGCATTAGACCAATTAGACCAAACTCCTGGAGCTTGACAATCTTTTCTTAAATAAAGATCATATGTTTTATTAGCTAATAAACCAGGTATTATTCCATTTACACCATATAAATTAGATGTAAAAACGGCTGTATTAAATGGCATTCCAGATTCTACTATTGCAGCTTCATAAGTACTATTACTTGCTGCAGGAAGTATAATTGTAGCTTGACCAGAGTTAATGTTGGTTACAGAAAAGTCTGAAGCATCTGGCGGAACACAAAACCCACCATTATCACGAATAGAAACTACTTCTGGTGTTGTTAAAACTCTTTCATATACATAAATATCATCAATTTCATCTAAATAAACATCTGTACTCAACAACTGTGGTAAAGTAGCTTTATTTGCGACAGTTAAATTTTGATTTACATTAAGCGGATTATCTATTGAAAATGAGTTTTGATTGTTTTTCTGAAAAGATTCTGCCACTCCATCAATATATATATTGAAATAGTATGTTAAAAGATAATGTGCATTTGCATAATTACCAACTTCTGGATATGTTCTTCTGTTTGTAATTACAATATGATGCCAGTTGCCATCGTCTATATTTGTAGTATTTGTATAAGAAAAGGAGTTTTGAGTGTTTGCTCCTCCAGGTGCATTACTTTGTACATACGAACCGTCTATTCCTATTTTCCCATCTTGTAAATGAATGAAAAAACCTGTTTCAAATGTCCCAAATCCTGAGCCAGTTCTTACACTTTTATCGAAAACGGTTCGTTTAACAGCATCGTTTGTAGTAGTTTTTACCCAAAAACTTAAAGAAGAATTTGTAGAATTATAATTACCTCTGGTTAGGTAATCGCCATTTAATAGTTGCGAATCGCCAGCTGTTAAAAGTCTATCAACACTTGAGACACCAGCAGTTCCTGCTCTCACTAGATCTTCTACGCCAGGATTTATTTCGTTAATAAGAGATCCTGAAGTAAATAAATACCTGCTAATCTCATCTGTAGGAAGTTGAGCAAAGGAGAAACTACTTATTAAAAGTAGTATTAAGAGTAACTTGTTTTTCATAATATGAGTTTTTTAGTTTTATGAAAACAAATCTACTAGCTAGGCTAGCTTAAAATTTATGACAATTTCTGAAAGTGTATTTTGAGTTTCTAAAAGAAAGTTACCCAATACTTTGTACAATAGTTAAGAACTCTTCCTTCTTGTCTTTTGATATGGAAACACTCTCATTATTATCCATAACAATATAGCCTCCATCTTTTTTAGAGTACTCTTGAATGTATTTTAGATTTATTAAATAAGAGCGATGCGGCTTGTAAAAGGTAGAGATTTTCTCCAATAATTCTACAAAATGTTTTAGTGGCTTACTAATAACAATTTCAGATTTATTTTGAAGCACAACCGTTGTGTACATACCATCTGCTTTTAGTAAAACTATGTCTTCAAAATTTACAAACTTAATACCATTTGCTACTGGTAAACCTATTTTATTAAAGTTTACTGCTGTTAAACTTTTACGTAACTCTTCTAATTTTACATTAATTTGTGATTTACCAATATTAGCTATCGCTTTATCTACAGATTCTATAATTTTTTCGGCACGAATAGGTTTCAACAAATAATCTATTGCAGAAAGCTGAAACGCTTGTAGAGCATATTCGCTGTACGCTGTAGTAAATACAATCTCAAAATTTCTTTGGCTTGCTTCTATAAAATCGAAAATTTCTAAACCAGAATGCTCTGGCATTTCAATATCTAAAAAAACTATTTGTGGCTGCTCGTTTTTAATTAATTCAACACCACTTAATAAATCTTCAGCGGTAAAAATGGTTGTTATTTTTGGGCAGTTTTCTTTAACTAATACCTCTAGTAATTTTCTTGCTTTTGGTTCGTCGTCTATAATTACTACTTTCATAATTTAATGTGTTGTATATGGTATTATAATATCTACTTGAGTTCCTGTTGGTTCTTCAGCTTCAAACAAATCTGTAATTGTTATACCTACTTGCTTTTCTTTACCATAGTTTAATAAATCTAATCTATTTTCGGTTGCTTTGGTAGCAAAAGACTGGTGTTTTTTATGGCTTCTCGCCTTATACTCTTCGGCTTTATCTCTACCAACACCATTATCGACTATAACACATTTGATTGTTTTTGATATTTCACAAATAAAGAAACTTATCTTTAGTTTTCTATTATCTTTTCTATGTAATAAACCGTGTTTTAATGCATTCTCAACATAAGGCTGAATTAACATTGTTGGCATACTAATATCTTCTGCTTTTAAATTTCCAGAAATTGAAATGGTATAATGTAACTTATCTTCAAAACGAAGTTTTTCGAGCTCTAAATACATTTCAAGGCAATTTATTTCTTCTTGTAAAGTAATATGTCCTTTTGTACTGTGGTTAAGGTAAGTTCTAATTAAATCTGCAAATTTCCCTAAATATTCGCTTGCTAATTTTTTCTGATTTAAAACAATATATTCTTGAATAGAATTAAGCGCATTAAATATAAAATGCGGATTCATTTGCGAGCGTAAATTCTCTAGTTTCAAGGCAATAAGTTGCTTATCTAACGATAATTGTTTCACTTCTACTAAACGTTGCTTTTCTTCCTTTTTTATTTTTCTTCGGTAGTATAAAATAATAGAAACTAAAACTAAAATAGAGAAACCTAAAATAAACCACCACGTTTTCCAAAAGGGTTTTTTAATTGAAAAGCTAAGCGCTATTGTTTTGCTATTAATTTTCGTTTCGTCTAAAACAGGTTGCACTTGAAATGTGTAATTTCCAGCTGGCAAACTATTGTATTTCACACTAATTTCTCCAATGGTTGTGGTGACCCAATCTTTATTAAAACCTAGTAACCTGTATTTATATTTACCTTTTTTATTAAACAGCAATCCATTTACATTAAAACTAAATTTAATAGCATTTTGGTTGTAACTTAATTTATAACTAGAAGCTAATTTTACTTCTTTTTCATTAATTTCTACGTTTGTAAAATATACTTCTACTGCTTTTTGTTTTTTAAATGCTTTTTGTTTGTCTACAGAAAAAAGTCCCTCGCTAGATGAAAAAACAACCTTGTCTTTCAAAATTTCTATTCCAGAAACATCGTAAGAAACAATACCATCACTTTTTGTTAGTGTTTTAAAAGTTTTTGTATTTGTATTTAACTCCTGAATACCAGAATCTGTTGCTATCCATAAATTATTATTGTCTGCTTTTATTTTTTCAATTCTATTAGAAACCAAACCATTTTTAGTTGTAAAATGATACGCTACTTTATCTTCTTTTATTCCGTAAACACCATCTTTAAAAGTTCCTACCCACAAAACACCGTCTTTAGTTTCAGAAATAGACAACCCATAAATAGGTTTATTTTTACACACTATAGCTTCTGGCTTGTCCCAAATATTATATTTAACCAAACCGTCTACATAAGCGATATATGTCGCTTTTGTTTTTTTACTATAAAAAGAGGTGTAAGGTCGCTTATTAATGGATAACCTTTTCACCTCTTTATTATCTCCATTTTTTAATAAATAGATGCTTTTATAATCTATAACATGTACATCATTATTATCTAAAATTAAAAAATTTTTAACAGAGGACGAGCTGGCTATTTTTTTTAGCTGAAGTGACTTATGGTCTAATATGTAACCGTTTAAGTCTTTTCCAATATAACTAACCTCTTTATTAGGGTTGTACCTTATGGCAGAAACTCTAGATTTATTTGGTATTGCAATTGTGGTTTCTGTATTGGTTATTACATTGTATAAACCTATATTACCGTTGTTAGAACCAAAAAAAAGTGTGTGTTCGTTTATTTTATCTAAGCTACTTATATTTTTATAAGCCTCTGAAATGGCATATTTTTCAATATAAATATTTGGCACAATATAAATTCCGCTATTTAAAGTAATAAACCAATAGTTACCATCTTTGTCTTTAATAGTTTTAGTAACATTTTTTCCTTTTAAAAATTGTCGCTCTTCTTTATACTGGTTGTTAACCCAACTATAAATCCAAACACCATTGTTTGTAGAAAGCCAAATTTTATTGTTATTTTCAAAAACATGATAAATTATATCTTTTTCAATTGCTTTTAAAGCTTCTAATTTTTTTACTCTTTTTTTGGATACATCAATTTTAAAAAATGTGTTTTTTCTATTTCGAACTTGCCTTAAAAACAAAAGTGAATCTAATTTAAATAGATGTGTTCTACCTCCAATTATACTTGCATTGTTTTTATCTCTTGCCGAAAAACCAATAGGGAATAATTTTTTAAGCTTATTTTTTTCATTAATTAAAGCAATAGAATCTAGTGTGGCTATATAAGTTTCATTTCCTATTTCGATAGGTGAGCTGTAGTTTACATTTGAATAGTGTGTTTTTTCAATTAATTTGGTGATTCTATTTATATAATAAATTGTGTTTTGAGAAAACACTATTAGATAGTCTTTATTTACTAAAAAAAAAGCAAGTTCTCCTTTTAACTGGGTGCTTAAATCTATAAACGTATGTAATTTATCTTCTTCAACATAAAAAAACTGACCAAAAATATTATTGCACCAAATCTTACCTTGTTCGTCTTCTAAAACATTAAATACCGAAAGCCCTCTTTTTTCTTTATTACTGTAGTTTTTAAAATTTTTACCATCGTATCTAAACAAACCTTTATCTGCACACAACCAAATAAAACCTTTACTGTCTTCAATAATATTATAGAATTCCTTATCTGGCAAGCCATCTTTTTCTGTGAGATTAACAGACACGGGTTCTTGTGCTTGCATTAAAAATGAAGCTAACAAAAACAATTTTAAAATTAAAAATCTCATCAAAATGTGGAAAAATTATAATCAAAATTACAATTTCACTTGGATTCTTACTTATAAAACTTCTAAAATGCAGATTACAACTGCTAAAAAGCAACGTATAATTAATTAGCAAATTTTAGAACTCAAGTCGTCAGTATTAAATCGTTTTACTTTCTTTTTCATTAGACGTTAATTTTACACCAACTTATTTCAAGACCAGACATCCAAAATAAAAGAAAGCCCAAAGTATAGTTCGGGCTTTCTTGATAATATTTTTTAATCTGTTAACTTAATCTTTATGCTCATCAATCACCTCTTCATCTCGATATTTACAACATGGATGTACTGTATTATACGCTTCTTCTGTTGCTTTTAACATTTTTGTGTCATGTCCTACTCCTGCAATACTTTCAGAAATAGTTTCTAAGTTTGTCTTACGCTCATCAAAAATTAATTTAAGCTCATGTGTTTCTACATTCCAAATAGCAGACTTTACACCTTTAGTATTTAAACTCGCTTTCTCAATTCTCTTTTTACACATTAAACATACACCATCAACTTCTAGAGAAGTTCTTGCGTTTTTATTTTGAGCAAAAGTAACAGATGCTATTAATAACGTTATAACGATTACAGTACTTTTTATTAGTTTCATTGATTTCATATTATAATAATTTAAAAATGTTTTATTTTATTTTATATCGCAATCCTGCAAAATAATTAGCCCCAAAAATTGGGCCATATACAAATGTAGTATCAAAACTTGAACCAAAAGGATTATCTGCAGATACTATTGGGTTGTTTTGTTTGGTATTAAATATATTTTCACCTCCTAAATATACTTCAAATTTTGGAGAAAACACTTTTGTTATTTGCGCATTAAAAGTTCCAACGGTTGGTGAATATTTTGGCAACTGGTATTGTACAGGATTATTTTGTGTAGATGAAAAACGCTGTTCTCCTAACCAATTATAGGTAGCATCAAACTTCCATTGGCCTGTTTTACCTTCTTCCATATATGTTTCGTAAGATGCATTAGCAAAAAAACGATGTTTAGGGGTTAAAGCCTTTTCTAACTTACCCGAATCGTATTGTGTTTTCACATCGTAGTTTTTATAAGCAAAACGCATATCGAATTGATTAAATGGAGAATAACTAAATTCCACTTGTAAACTATTCGCATAACTATCTCCTTTTAAATTATAGAAATTTACTTCTTGTGCATTTTCGTAATCTACAACCACTTGGTTTTTAAAATCGGTTCTATAAAAATCCGCAGTTACTTCAGCCTTTCTTCCTAATAGTCTAAATCCTTGCAAAAAAGACACACCATAATTCCAAGCTATTTCTGGATCAAGTCCGTAAATTTTTCCTGTAGTATTCAAAACATTAATAGCACGAGCCGTTGAAAATATTTTTTGATTTTCAGCAAAAATATTAGCACTACGTTTTCCTCTTCCTACAGAAGCTCTAAATACTCCTTTTTCCCAAGTTGTATAACGCATATGTAAACGAGGTGTAATAAACGTACCTAATAAATTATGGTTATCTACTCTTAATCCTGCAGTAACATTAAGTTTGTCTAAATTAAAATAATTATACTCTACAAAAGCACCTATAGAATTTTCTGTCCTTTTAAAATCTGAAATATTTACAAGCTCATTATAATGATCGTAAGTATAGCTTACTCCTGTTTTAACTTTGTGTCTAGAATCGCTTATTATAGTGTTATAAATTAAATTTGCGTATAAACTATTATGCTCGATATCGTAAATATTTAAACCAAAATAAGAATCTTGTTGATGCCCACTATAAGCAGCTTGCAAGCCAACACTTTGCCAAGGCAATTCTGCATTTACATATCCTAATTTAGCAGAAATCTCATAACGCTCTGTAGCTATTTCACTTCCCCAATTATTCGTTGTAAGCTTATCTGTATCAGGATTAAAATCTATTTGCCCAGACTGTTTTTGGTCGTTTAAATACTTCAAATTAATAAAACTTACAAATCCTTTTTCAGGATTAGTGTATTGCCAACGGTTCATTACATTAACTTGATTTGCCAAAGGAGCATCTAAAAAAGAATCATTGTTTTTATCAAATTTCTGAGTCCTTGAATTTCCATGTAAATACAAACCTGTATTCCATTTATCACTTACTTTAGTATTAAAATGTGTATTTAACTCTAACCTTCCATTTACAGCTCCATAAGCATTTATAAATAATTTATTATCTGTTGTTGGCTTTACCAACTCTGCATTTATTTGTCCTGCAATACTCTCATAGCCATTAACTACGCTTCCTGCTCCTTTTGTTATTTGAATACTTTCCACCCAAGTTCCTGGAATAAAACTAAGACCAAAAGCTTGAGATGCACCACGAATAGATGGTATGTTTTCTGTGGCAATTAATATATACGGACTCGTTAAACCCAACATTTTAATTTGCTTTGTTCCTGTTACAGCATCCGCAAAGTTGACATCAATGGATGGATTAGTTTCAAAACTTTCCGACAAATTACAACAAGCAGCCTTTAACAACTCGTCGCTACTTACAGTAATAATATTTTGAGCCGACAAATAAGAGTTTGATGTTGCTTTATTTCTAGATGTAATATTTATTTCGTCTAGTTCTCTCGTAGGTTTTAAGCTATGTTTAATTGCTTTAGCATTAACAATAGTGAGCGTATCTGTTTTATAACCAACAAAACTCACCACTAATTTAGTATACTCTTTTTTATAAGGTATTGAGAACTCACCATCAAAATTGGTTACATTTCCAACCTTTGTTCCAAGCCAAAACACATTGGCTCCAGGTAATGGCGAATGACTAGTGTTATCTTCTAAAATAGCACCTTTTAATTCCTCTTGAGCTATTGCAAATAATGGTAATAGCAGTAATATGTATATTATGTTTTTCATTATATGTAGGTTTTAATTAACATAATGATTGCCATAATAATCATGATTGTGTTTTCAATAAATGTAGCCTTGGTCATAGGCAGTTTTAAGGCTGTCCCTAAACAAGCACATTGTATTGCCTTTTTATCTAAAAGCGTTTTGGTTACTCCAATAGTAGTAATTCCTAAAATAAGTATGGTTACTATTAAAGCGATAGGAGTTTCAATTCGCATTAAGAACATGATCCCTAGTGCTAATTCTAAAAACGGATAAATTTTACCGTAAAACGGAATCGCTTTCGCTAAGGGATCGTACATCTTAAAAGATTCTGGAAATCCTTTTAAATCGAGTATTTTAAAGAAGCTAAATACAATATAGAACAAGCCCATAAAATCAAGCATAAAATTGCTCCAATCCCATGTTTTATAATGCATTAGTATTGAAGCAACTGTTATGTAACCAAAGATTATAAATAATGGTTTTAATTGCTGTAGATCGTTTTTTTGTTCTTCAACTTGAGAAGATGCAAAAACGTTTTCTATTTGTTTTTCTGAAATCGAAAATTTTTCTGGTAAAGCCTCCTTTAGGATTTCTGTTGAAACGTGTTGAGACATTTCAATAGTAGCTTCTCCTTTTTCAAGATTTACTGAAGTGTTTATTATGTTTGGCAAAGCATTCAAGTGTTTTTCAACTGAAGCTTTGCAACCATTACAGGTCATGCCTGTAACTGTATATGTATGTTTCATTGTGTGTTTTTAATAAATTATTTCATGATTTAGTATTTCCGTGAAAACGAAAACAAAAAGAAATAAAATATCAAATAAGGAAAGTCTCATCGAGCACTTGAATGTCGTAAATAAGATTTGGCGGAACATATTCTTTATGTGGAACAACTTGCTTTGGTAAGCTTATAAATAAAGAAATGTAACTGTAAACGTATGATGTAAAAAGTATTTGCTGATTAATATCAAGATCATCAAAACTATTTAGTTTTAATTTGTCTTGACCTTGTACAACCACAACCTCATCCTTACAACACCTTTTCTTTATTGGTGTTGCTGCTGAAGATTCCATTCCGCAGTTTTTTACTTTAGAAAAAACAGCTGTGTCTATTAAATTAGTCCCACAATAATGAGACTCAATAGTAAATGATAGTGTTGAAAACAACACCACAAATGCCATTAAAAAAGATATACTTTTATTTAATAAACTAATTTTCACATTACAAAGTTAATAAAATATCAATTGGATAGCACGTTAATATTAGCTTTAACACAAATTTACACACCTTTTCTCTGGTAATAAAATGCTGGAAGTAATAATAATAGTATAAGTGGCTGGATTAAAAACCGTCGAATATTAAAAAACATAAAATAATCCTCTTGTTTTGGGTTTAGTACAAAGTATAAAAACAAGCCTAAAAGAATAATATAAGAAATTGCATAAACAATTACCGAAAACTTAATCATGCTCGCATCCTTAAAAAAAACATATAAAATTACTAGTGAAATTATAGTATTAATTAAAAAACGTAATGTTGTAAACAACGTTACTTTTAAGACTTCGCGTCTTGGAGAGTCTAAATATAAATAGTCGCTTTGAAAAAACTGCAAATAAGGATCGTAAAACAATTCGCTCTCGAAAGCACGTAGCAAAACCAACAAGCCAAAAAGAAAAAATAGCCAAATATATTTTTTATATTTATCCATTTTTTTTACCAATATTAGAGAATCTATTCACCCAAAGCATCCATAATAAAAACACCATTCCGTAAATAATTGCAGGAAAAACAACCGTATGTAAAATTTCACTTCGCCAAGGATAATGGTATAAACCAACAGATAGTATTACAATTCTAATAAGATTTACAACATATATAAGAACGCTTCCAGACAACAAAAACAAAACAGTTGATTTAAATTTACCAGAGAAAGAAATTACAAAAGATATAAATAATACAATTACGCTAATGGCATTGCAACCTTCTATTATCCTGGCAATATACTTACCTCTTACTAATAGTTTCATAGAAGGTTCGTGCGGATGTTTTACAACCTCAGTACTGTAACCAATAGTGTTTAACAATGCTTCGCTTTGGTAAGCTACTAGATTAGTTACATAATCTGGGTAATACTGAGAGCCAACCGAAGCATTTAAATACAATTTATAGATTACAGACAAGCCAATATATACCAACAAAAATGTAAGGATAAATTTTAATACAGACTTATATTTTATAAAGAGTGCTTTCAATCTTTTATTCTGAAAAGTTTTAAATTTTGAAAGGTTGAAATTACGTCTTTTTAAATACTTTTACCAAAATTTTTATCCTTATGATTTTTGAAACTTTAAAACCACAAACTGAAGCAATTCTTTCTAATACCAAAATTTCTAGAGATGAGCGTTTAATGAAAGTCTGCGAATTATTAGAAGCCAATGTAAGTTATTACAATTGGGTAGGTTTCTATTTTAAAAATGGAGATAAAAACGAATTAAAACTAGGTCCTTATGTTGGTGAACCTACAGACCACACTATTATTCCTTTTGGAAAAGGTATTTGTGGACAAGTAGCAGTTAGTAACGAAAACTTTGTAGTGCCAGATGTTGCTGCTCAAGATAATTACATTGCTTGTAGTATTACTGTTAAGGCAGAAATAGTGATTCCTATTTTTGTAAATGGAAAAAATATGGGACAAATAGATATAGATTCTAATACGCCAGATCCTTTTACAGAAGAAGATGAAAGATTTTTAGAATTTGTTTGCGCTAAAGTCGCAGAAATACTATAGTTGTTAATAACTAGTTGTTTTAGTTAAAAAGCTTTGCTTTTTTAGTTAAAACTCATTTCGTTTTTTCGTAAATTTGCACGCTTATTAACACAACTACTAATGAGCAATAACAAAACAATTAAATCTGCATTAATTTCGGTATTTAGCAAAGATGGCCTAGGACCAATTGTTAAAGAACTAGATAAACAAGGCGTTACCATTTATTCTACTGGTGGAACAGAAAAATTTATAAACGATTTAGGTATAAAAGTAGTTCCTGTTGAGGACGTTACTTCGTATCCTTCTATTTTAGGTGGTCGTGTAAAAACATTACACCCAAAAGTATTTGGTGGTATTTTAAATCGCCAAAATCATGAAGGTGATGTTGCCGAAATGAAAGCATTCGAGATTCCGCAAATAGATGTTGTAATCGTAGATTTATATCCTTTCGAGAAAACGGTAGCTTCTGGAGCAACAAACCAAGACATTATTGAGAAAATTGATATTGGAGGTATTTCTTTAATTCGAGCAGCAGCAAAAAATTATGCTGATGTTATTTGTGTATCATCTGTAGATGATTATGCTGAGTTTTTAGAGTTAATTACTGACAAAAAAGGAGATTTAACTGAAGAGGACAGAAGAGCATTTGCCGCAAAAGCATTTAATGTATCTTCTCACTACGATTCTGCTATCTTTAATTACTTTAATGCAGACCATAAAATTGCTGCACTTAAAGTTTCTGAAACCAACGGTAAAGTTTTACGTTATGGAGAAAACCCACATCAACGTGGTTTTTTCTTCGGAGATTTTGATGAGATGTTCACAAAACTTCATGGTAAAGAATTAAGCTACAACAACCTTTTAGATGTTGATGCAGCTGTAAATTTAATGGATGAGTTTAAAAACGATGCGCCAACTTTTGCTATTTTAAAACACAATAATGCTTGTGGATTAGCACAACGCGACACATTACACCAAGCCTATACAGATGCTTTAGCTGGTGATCCTGTTTCTGCTTTTGGTGGTGTTTTAATTTCTAATACTGAAATTGATGCAGCAACTGCCGAAGAAATTCACAAATTATTTTGCGAAGTTGTAATTGCTCCAAGTTTCTCTACAGAAGCAGAAGCAATTTTAAAAGGAAAGAAAAATAGAGTGCTTTTAGTATTGAAAGATGCTGCTTTTGCTCAAACAACAGTAAGAACATGCTTGAATGGTGTTTTAGTTCAAGATAGAAATAATATAACAGATTCATTAGAAGACCTTAAAAACGCAACAACAAAAGCACCAACAACTGCTGAGTTAGACGATTTAATTTTTGCTTCTAAAATTTGTAAGCACACAAAATCTAACACTATTGTTTTAGTAAAAGGGAGACAATTATGTGCTAGTGGAACAGGACAAACAAGTCGTGTAGATGCCTTAAACCAAGCAATACACAAAGCACAATCTTTTAAATTTGATTTAGAAGGATGTGTTATGGCAAGTGACGCCTTTTTTCCATTTCCAGATTGTGTCGAGATTGCTAAAAACGCAGGAGTTACTGCTGTTATACAACCAGGTGGTTCTATAAAAGACCAATTAAGTATTGATTATTGTAATGGTAACGATGTGTCTATGGTATTTACAGGAACACGTCATTTTAAGCATTAAACTAATTTCTACGTAAGTAGGAATCTAATAATAAACACACCAAACCTGATAAGTTTTACGACTTATCAGGTTTTTTTTATTATTTCGGGATGCTTCAAAATAAGCTCTCATAAGTGAAAACTGAATTATTCTATAATTTAAAATTGAAAACCTTCTCTTAAACTCATTGCTTAACAATTCCGCGAAAGCGATAATAATAATAATAATAATACACAACAAATAACATCCAAAATCACTACAAATACGTATCTATTGTTTTGTACTAATTCTAAAACCTTAAGCACTAAAAAATTATATAAGAACTATATACAATAATGGCTGTTTTTTTCGTTAGTTTTATTACTTTTACGTCATTACAATAATAACTTCATAAATTACTACTTAACGCATGGGATTTTTTGACTTCCTAACAGAAGAAATCGCAATAGATTTAGGAACTGCAAACACACTAATTATACACAACGACAAAGTTGTTGTAGATGCACCTTCCATTGTGGCGAGAGATCGCATTTCGGGAAAAATAATAGCAGTTGGTCAAGAAGCCAATTTAATGCAAGGAAAAACGCACGAAAATATTAAAACAATTAGACCATTAAAAGATGGTGTAATTGCAGATTTTGATGCTTCTGAGCAAATGATAAGCATGTTTATTAAAAACATTCCTGCGCTTAAAAAGAAATTATTCACACCCTCTTTACGTATGGTAGTTTGTATTCCTTCTGGAATTACAGAAGTAGAAATGCGTGCCGTAAAAGAATCATGCGAACGTGTAAATGGTAAAGAAGTTTACTTAATACACGAGCCAATGGCTGCTGCTATTGGTATTGGAGTGGATATTATGCAACCTAAAGGAAACATGATTGTAGATATTGGAGGTGGAACAACCGAAATTGCTGTAATCGCCTTAGGTGGTATTGTTTGCGACAAATCTGTTAAAATTGCAGGTGATGTTTTTACAAATGATATTATTTATTACATGCGCACACAACACAATCTTTATGTTGGTGAGCGTACTGCCGAAAAAATAAAAATTCAAATTGGTGCTGCTACCGAAGATTTAGATTTACCTCCAGAAGATATGAGCGTTCAAGGACGTGATTTATTAACTGGAAAACCTAAGCAGGTTCAAATTTCTTATAGAGAGATTGCGAAAGCTTTAGATAAATCTATTCTTAGAATCGAGGATGCTGTAATGGAAACATTATCGCAAACACCTCCAGAATTAGCTGCAGATATTTATAATACTGGAATTTATTTAGCTGGTGGTGGTTCTATGCTTCGTGGTTTAGACAAGCGTTTATCTCAAAAAACAGATTTACCTGTTTATATTGCTGAGGATCCTTTACGTGCTGTTGTTCGTGGAACTGGGATTACCCTTAAAAACCTTGCGAAATACAAAAGTGTATTGATAAAATAAAACCTGCCCTTATAGATGCAACAAATAGTAAATTTTATACTAAGAAACAAAACGTTTCTTCTGTTTGCGCTATTGCTATTTATTTCGGTAATGTTAACGATACAATCGCATAGCTACCATAGAAGCAGGTTTATAAATTCGGCTAACTTTATAAGTGGTGGTGTTTTTAATACTTCTAATAATATTAGTGACTATTTTGGGTTAAGAGAACAAAACAAATTACTTCAAGAAGAGAACAACCAATTAAAGTCTATTCTTTTTAATACTAAAAACAGTACAGATTCTACTTTTATAGATAGTTTAAATTTTGCAAATCATTACAAATTTACGGCTGCTCAAGTAATGAGAAACAGCTATGCAGGAACCAACAATATTCTACTTTTAAATAAAGGAGAAAACGATAGTATTAAACAAGATTTTGGTGTTATTTCAAGCAAAGGTATTATTGGAATTATTGAAAAAACGGATTCTAAATACGCGACGGTACTTTCTATATTAAATACCACAAGTAGTATAAGTGCTAAACTTAAAAAAACCAATCATTTTGGATCTATAAAATGGAATGGACAATCACCAAACCAGATACAACTTAGCGAAATACCAAAAATTGCACCTGTAGCTACTGGAGACACTATTACTACTTCTGGACGTTCTACAATTTTCCCTAAAGGTATTCCTATTGGTACTATATCTAATTTCAAATTAGATACCGCAGAAAATTATTATGAAATTGAAGTTGCTCTTTTTAATGACATGACAAATATTGAGCACGTTTACATTATTGAAAACAAAGATGCAAAACATATAGAAAACCTATTAGACACTAATGACTAATCTTTTATCTATACATACCATCCGTTTTGTTGTATTACTCTTATTACAAGTGTTATTACTAAGTCATGTAAATTTTATGGGTTATATAAATCCGTATCCATATATTTTATTCATTTTACTGTTTCCTATAAAAAATAACAGGATGCTATTTATTCTATTAAGCTTTCTTTTAGGCTTATTTATAGATATGTTTTTAGACTCTGGAGGTATTCATGCAGCTGCAGCTGTAACTATTGCATTTATTCGTCCTGTTGCTTTAAAATTTAGTTTCGGTGCCGTTTACGACCATCAAGCAGTTAAATTTAATAACGTCGATTTTGGACAACGTGTTACTTATATATCCATACTAACGGTTATTCATCATTTTATTTTATTCTCACTTGAAATATTTAACTTTTCTAAGATAATTTTAGTACTAAAAAACACGTTATTCTCAAGTATATTCACTATACTATTATGCCTTTTAATATCAATAATTTTTAGTGGCACAAATAAAAAATGAGACAATTTTTACTCTTTCTTTCTGTTATTCTTGTTGGTATAATTTTTACTACAAGACTATTCTATTTACAAATTTATAATTCGGATGCTGATAGTATTCTAAATGACAATGCTATTAGAAAGGTTTACGACTACCCAAAAAGAGGCTTTGTTTACGATAGAAATGGAACCCTTTTAGTAGCAAACCAACCTTCTTACGATGTTATGGTTATACCCAGAGAAGTAGAACCATTAGATACTTTAGAGTTTTGCCGATTGTTAAAAATCGATAAGGAACGTTTTGATAAGCAATTAAAAAAAGCCAAACATTATTCTTGGCGATTACCTTCGCCTTTTGTTTCGCATTTATCTAAAGAAGATTATGCAGTACTTCAAGAAAAAATGAGGAAATTCACTGGTTTTCATATTCAGAAACGTTCTTTACGTCAATACGAAACAACCATTGGAGCCAATGTATTAGGAGATATTGGAGAAGTAAATAATAGAGACATAGCAAATGACCCTTATTATAAAATGGGTGATTTAATGGGAAAGCAAGGTGTTGAGAAATCTTACGACACCATTCTTCGCGGTAGAAAAGGCATAAAATTTATTCAAAAAGATAGATTTAATAGAAATATTGGCCCTTACAAAGAAGGTGAATATGATACCATTCCAGAACAAGGAAAGGACATAAAAATAACCATAGATTCAGATCTTCAAGCCTATGGAGAATGGTTAATGCAAAACAAACGAGGTGGAATAATTGCGATAGAACCTAGTACAGGCGAAATTTTAGCTATGATTGCTGCTCCAACATACAATCCTAATGATTTAGTAGGAAGAAAACGCTCTAAGAACTTTAATAAGCTAATTAGAGATACAATAGCTAAGCCGTTATTTAATAGAAGTCTACAAGGTGTATACAATCCTGGTTCTCCTTTTAAACTAATGAATGCACTTGTGGCATTGCAAGAAGGTGTAATATCGACAAGCGAAAAAATAGCATGTCATCACGGCTATAAATACGGAAATCGTTTTATGGGCTGTCATTGTGGAGGTGGATCGAGAGATATGGTTTTAGGTATTCAAAAATCTTGTAACGCTTATTTTGCTACTGTTTATAGAAGAATATTAGATAAAGACGGTAACGCATCGGAAGGCATAGACCATTGGAGTAAACATGTAAAAAGTTTTGGACTTGGTAAATATTTAAATAATGATTTGGTTGTTGGCCAAAAAGGAAGAATACCAGACAGAAAGTACTATAAATACGCTTATCCAAGAGAGTTTTACTCTACCTATACTATTTCTAATGCCATTGGTCAAGGAGAAGTTTCTACTACACCAATACAATTAGCAAATATGATTGCTGCTATTGCAAATAGAGGTTACTATTACACGCCTCATATTGTAAAATCTATTGAAGGAGAATCGCTACCAGAAAATTTTACCAAACCAAAATACACAACAATAGATAAACAGCATTTTGAACCTGTTATAGAAGGCATGCTACAAGTTTACAAAAAAGGAACAGCAAGTAGTCTGCAAGTAAAAGGTCTAGATATCTGCGGAAAAACTGGTACTGTTGAAAATTATGCAATAATCGATAGCGTAAGAACTCAATTAACAGACCACTCAATTTTTGTTGCTTTCGCTCCAAAAGACAATCCTAAAATAGCTTTAGCAGTATTTGTAGAAAACGGGTATTTTGGAAGTAGATTCGCTGGTAAAATTGCTAGTTTAATGATTGAGAAATACGTTAACAAAACGATTAGTAGAAAAGACTTAGAAACATGGCTATTAACACATAGTTTAGAAAACGAATATGCAAAACCATATTCTGGAGAGCCATTTCAAATTAATCGTGGATCGCAATATCAAGTTATTCCAATGGAAGAAGTTATTGATTTACCTGAAGAAGCTAAAATTAAGTTATAAAGGTAATGAGACAAACTGATAGACATTTCAAATTCGATTGGATTACCATCATGCTTTTCTTTATGCTAGCAGGTTTTGGTTGGTTAAATATTTTATCTGCTTCTCATTCAGGTGAAATTATCGACTACTTTAGTTTTACAGAGTTTTATGGCAAACAGCTTATATTTATTATCCTTTCGGTTCTACTAATAATTCTTATTTTATCTATAGACGCTAAGTTTTACGAGCGTTTTTCTAGTGTTATCTATTTTGCTTCTCTGCTCTCCTTAGTTGGGTTATTCATCTTTGGAAAGACTATTAATGGCGCAACGTCCTGGTACGACTTAGGAGGCATGACCTTACAACCAAGTGAATTTGCCAAAGCCGCAACGGCTTTAGCTGTTGCAAAATACGTAAGCGATTTACAAACAGACATAAGGCAATTTAAGCATCAAATTCGCATTTTCGGCATTATTATCATACCAGCATTTCTTATTTTATTGCAAAAAGATGCAGGAAGTACGCTAGTATATGGCGCCTTTTTCTTTGTATTATATCGCGAAGGCTTACCAAAAATTTATTTAATTATTGGTTCTCTTTTAATAGTTTTAGCCATCTGCGCTTTAAAATTTGGAGTCGTTATCACCATGCTTGTTTCTGCTGTTATTGTGTTTGGTTATTATTTTTCTAAAAAGAAAAAACCATCATTTTTTCAACCAGTAATCACTTTAACCATTGCATTATTAATTTCATTTGTTGTTCGTTTTGCTTACGACACGCTTCTACCTTTCCATCAAAAAGATAGAATTACCATTTGGCTAAGCCTTGAAAAAGACGCAGGAAAGCTAGAAAAAATGAAAAAAGAAGCTGCTTACAACCTCTTAGAAAGCGAAAAAGCAATTAGTGCTGGTGGTTGGAAAGGAAAAGGTTTTATGGAAGGCACACGTACTACAGGTAAATTTGTCCCAGAACAGCATACAGACTATATTTTTACAACTGTAGGTGAAGAATGGGGATTTATAGGCAGTTTTGGTGTTGTTCTTGTTTTTGTACTTCTTATTTTGCGCATATTACATTTAGCCGAACTCCAGAAATCTCAATTTAGTCGTGTCTATGGTTATTCGGTTGGAGCCATATTATTTATACATTTTCTAATTAATATTGGTATGGTTATGGGCTTAATACCTACTATTGGTATTCCATTACCTCTATTTAGTTATGGAGGTTCTGGACTTTGGGGATTTACTATTCTAGTATTCATTTTTGTAAAACTAGATTCTAATCGAATTAATGAGTGGTAATATTAGCTGTTGCTAAAAATAATTTTTCCTCGAATTCACACACTATTTTATTGTTCTTTTTGTCATTCCTGCGAAAGCAGGAATCCACTAATTTTTTATAACTATTCACTTCTCACTTTTCACTATTAACTATTCACTTTTTATCAGTAGCTTTGTAACACTGAAATTTTTCTTTTGAAAATAACTGAACAAATAAAACAACCCATCGCTTACGAAATGGACCTTTTTGAAAAAAAGTTCCGCTTAGCTATGGCTTCTAAAGTTGCTTTATTAAACCGTATTACCCACTACATAGTAAACCGAAAAGGCAAGCAAATGCGACCAATGTTCGTATTTCTAGTTGCTAAAATGGTATCTAATGGAGACGTTAAAGACAGAACTTACAGAGGAGCATCTGTTATAGAACTAATACATACAGCAACTTTACTGCATGATGACGTTGTAGACGATAGTAATAAACGTCGTGGTTTCTTTAGTATTAATGCCCTTTGGAAAAACAAAATAGCAGTACTTATTGGCGATTATTTATTATCTAAAGGCTTACTGCTTTCTATAGACAATGAAGATTTCGACTTGCTTAAAATTATCTCTGTTGCAGTAAGAGAAATGAGTGAAGGCGAATTACTTCAAATTGAAAAAGCCAGACGACTAGATATTACTGAAGATATTTATTACGAAATAATAAGACAAAAAACAGCAACCCTAATTGCAGCTTGCTGTAGTCTTGGTGCTGCTTCTGTAAAGCCAAACTCTCCAGATGTTGAAACCATGCGTAAGTTTGGGGAGCTTATAGGCATGGCATTTCAAATAAAAGACGACTTGTTCGATTATGGTTCGAAAAGCATTGGTAAACCTGTAGGTATAGACATAAAAGAACAAAAAATGACTTTACCACTTATTCACGTTCTTAATACCGTGAGTAAAAAGGAAAAGAAATGGGTTATCAATTCTATTAAAAACCATAACAAAGACAAGAAACGTGTAAACGAAGTGATTGCTTTTGTTAAAAATAATGGAGGCTTAGAATATGCTGTTACAAAAATGAAAACCTTTCAAGCTGAAGCCCTACAAATACTACAACAATTCCCAGATTCTGACTATAGATCTTCTTTAGAATTGATGGTGAATTATGTGATAGAAAGGAAGAAATAAAAACTCATTTTACACAATAATAAAAAAGTTATCTTTACGGGATAACAGTAACATAAAAGTTCCTATATCCTGTTAAATTTACGGGATATAGTTAATAAAAGTTACTATATAACGAGTTGTAAGTAATATGAAAAAACACTTTTTGCTCACATTTTTAATTCTAAATTCTATTGGAATTTTAGCTCAAAATGAAAAACTTATTTTGACTGAAAATGAAAACGAATTATGGTTTGAATCGCTAAACGAGACTGAAATACTTGCCGAAAAAATTGAATTGATAAATAATCGGCTGACTAATGACGTAAATGTATATATTGAATGGAGTTTTTCAGACGGAATAACTGTATCGAGATTTCCAAAACTGGACAGTATTCGTAAAATTAGAACTAAAGGATTTTGTAAACCACTTTACTTGGTAAAACATAAGAATGATTTAATCGCATTCCGTGTTGAAAACCCAATAAATTCTGAACTAACAGATTCTATAACTGAACTAATTACGGAAAATAATATTCGAAAATTGGAAATATGGACAAATGATAATAGACAAGCATTGTATGGAACAAGTGCGGATTGTGGTGTGATTATGTTGGAACTAAAAAAACGGAAAGTATTTAAAGCCTTCAAAAAGCTAAATCTAACGAATTGGAAATATGATGAAATTTCGAGTTACAAATGAAAATAAACCAAAAATACTACTTACAACACCGTATATAATTTATTGCTGGCTTATTGCCTATTTGCGAAAGTCCTCGCGGACTTTCTTGGTCGGTAATTATTTACTAAATTAGTTGCTTGAAACACGCAACAAACCATATACAACAACGTTGGTAGCAATTTGATGAAACAGTTACTTTACATATTACTAATAGCTATTCCTGCATTAAGTTTCAGTCAAAAAGTGACGATTGAAATTGATACATTGGATATATCAAAAAATGGAAAATTAACCGAAGTTGCATTTTTTAATGATAATCTATATTTATTATTCCAAACAAGCCGAAAAAATACAAGTGCAAGTTTCAAATCAATGAAAGTTTACGATACAAATGGCGAATTTGTTGAAAATGTATTCTTACCAAAAGAAGCTATTTCAATGCCTTATTGTGACTTAAGAGTTAACAATGAAAGATTGTTTCTAAAACAAGAACATTCATTTACCGAAAAAACATTCTTACTAGAAAAATATGTTGCGGACTTCAATCAGATAAAAGATACTGTTGTAAATATTTAAGAAGATTCAGATTTTAAAATTTATCCTAATTGTAATGGAGAATGGGGAGCATCAACTTATTTTGAAGACAAAAAAGATAATAAGTTTTACGAATTCTCATCATCTTGTAATTTCAACTTCGAGAAAACCACTAATGGATACTTATTAACTAACGGAAACGAGTTGTTGATTATTAAAAACCCGACTGAACTTTACGAATCGACTCTCACATTTGACCGAAGTTATTTAGAAAAACAAAATCAAGGAATTGATATATTATTTAAATCGGACTATGACCTTTACTCAAGTTTTTACATAGATAATAAATTGTTTACTATTTACGGAGATTCTTTAAATACTCACATTGGCGAACTTAAAAACAATGAATTAAAATCAGTTCTTAAATTAAAAAAACCATATAGATTTTCATATTGGTTTAAAGACAATAATACTAATTCTCAAATTCTAAGAATGTTTACTTACGAAAGCAAAAACGACTTTGGAATGCTAGAAGGTTATAAAATATTAGGCTTTGTTTTGATTAATAATGGAAAGATTAAAATGTATTATATTAAATAAAAACTGCTGCCAACATCCGTATATAACAAATAGAAATCGACGAAATGCACTTATAAAAAAGTTTTATTTTATTCAAAAAAATAAAAAACCAGTAACTAAAATTAGTTACTGGTTTTTTTATCTACTATCTAGTAATACAAAACTCCAACGCTTCTTTTTAAATTAATTGTAAATTACATTCTTTTAAAAAAATAATTTTTTTTCAATCGCCAGGCAACCTTTTCTATAAAGTTTGCGTCTTTATAAATAGAACCTTACCAGATGAATATTAGAATGAGTGATAATAAATTTAAATTATTTTTTATTTAGACGAAATAGAAAATCTAATCATAGTATTAATTATGTTTATATTTTATTTTGAAGTATCAAGAAAAAAGGAAGAAATTTAATTGGTTATTCTAATATTCATCTGGTAATAAAAACTAACTGTTTTTTGAAAGTTATACAGCTCTATAAAAATGAACCGAAGCTCATAAAGAGAGCTCAAAAAAACAATCGTGAAGCACAGCACGTATTGTATGAGTTGCATGCACCAAAAATGTTAAGCGTTTGCAGATATTATATTAAAGATCTACAACATGCAGAAGAAGCAATGTTAAATGGCTTTTTTAAAGTATTTACAAACATTAAAAAATTTAAAAACGAAGGTAGTTTTGAAGGTTGGATAAGACGTATTATGGTAAGAGAATCTATTTCTTTTTTAAGACAGAAAAAAAACATAGAATTTGCTGTAGAAGATGTAGACATTAAACACGACCATACTAACAACATTAATAGTGAAATTGAGGTAGAACATATACAGAAACTAATAGATAAACTACCAGAAGGTTATAAAGTAGTTTTTGTAATGTATGCCATAGAAGGCTACAAGCATAGTGAGATTTCAACCTTATTAAATATAAATGAAGGCACCTCTAAATCACAATTATTTAAAGCACGAAAGATGCTTCAGCAAGAGATTAATAAACTAAACACATCGAGTTATGGCACCAATTAAATATGAAGAAGACATAAAAAGCAGGCTCGATAAAAGAACGATTAAGCCTTCAGCAAAATCTTGGGACACTCTATCGCAACGTTTAGATAACGAAGAAAAAAAGAACAATAAAAAAGGCTTTTGGTGGCTTGGTATTGCTGCTAGTGTAATTGGTGTGTTATTGGTCTCTAATTTCTTTTTAAATATTAAAACAACAAATAACATAAACACTATTATAGTTGAAGAGAATACTACAATAGACACGTTAAAAACTGAAATTAAAAACAAAAAAAGCAATTATAAAACGAAAGAAGTTATTGTTGACTCAGAAGAAATTTTAAAAGCCAAAAACACAACAAAGTCAGCTATTAAAACTAAAAGTTATTTAGCTGAAAACACAAACACTAAAAAAGTAAATACTAACAAAATAGAAGCTCCTAATATTCAAATTGTAAAGACTTTAGTTTTAAAAGAAAACACCATTAAAAACAAACAGTCTTTGGTTTCTATTGAAAACGCTACGCAAAAAACACAAACCAAAAAGCAAAATGTTATAGACAGCGAAATAGACAACTTGCTTGCTCAAGCAACAGAAGACATTGCTAAAGAGAAATCTAAAAGCGCTACAATACCAATAGATTATAACGGTTTACTTATAGCTGTAGAAGACGATCTCGACGAAACCTTTAGAGACAAAATGCTAAAAGTGGTAAAAAAAGGCTACGAAACAGTAAGAGAATCTGTTGCAGAACGTAACGATTAACAATAAAAAATCATCAATTTAAAATCAATATCAACAATCGCTGATAGTACTATCAGCATCAAAAAACGAACAATCATGCAAACCATTACAAAGTACATTATCTTTTTAGTATTGAGCCTCTATCTTACAAATGCGACAGCTCAAGACTCAATTCCTGAATCTAAAGAACTTCAAATTAAAAAACTAAAACAAAGCATTGAAGACGACGAGCGAAATGCTTTAAAAACTGAAGTTGAAAATATTAATGACCGTGTTATTAAAAAAGAAATCACATACGAAGAAGGTGAAAATTTAAAACAAGAGGTTGCAAAAAAACGAGCCTTAAACATAAAAAATCGTATTGAAATTTTAAAAAACAAAATAGATTTTAATGATCGTAATGGCTTAAAAAACGATCTAGATCTTAAAGAGAAAAAGTCCATTGGTATTACAATTGGGAGTAGCAAAAACAATCTAGTAGGTCTTACTGTTGCAAATTCAAAACATAATCCTAAACCTGTTAAATACGATTTTCGCACACTTACAGGTTTAGTAGTATCTGCAGGACTTAACAATGCTCTAATAGATGGACAAAGCTTAAGTGACTCACCGTATAAAATAGGCGGTTCTGGTTTTTTTGAATTAGGGTTTCAATGGAAAACAAGACTTTTAAAAAATTCTAATGCAATAAGATTAAGATATGGTTTATCTCTACAATGGAATAAATACGATTTAAAAGACAACAAATTTATTGTCCAAGATGGAAATGTAACAACAATAGAAACATTCCCTACAGATTTAAAACAAGCCAAATTTAGAACCACAAATTTAATTGTCCCATTATATTTTGAGTTTGGACAGTATACTAAAAACGAAAAAAAAGATCGTATAAGATATTACAACAGAGGTTTTAAAATTGGGTTTGGTGGTTATGCAGGCTTAAATATTGAAGCAAAACAAAAACTATGGTATAAAGAAAATGGAGAAAGAACAAAGCAGAAAATTAAACAAGATTATAATGTAAATCCTTTTGTTTACGGTATTGGTGCTTATGTTGGATTAGATGATGTTAGCTTGTTTTTTAAATACGATTTATCTAACACCTTTAAAAACAATTCTATAAAACAAAATAATATTTCTTTAGGTATTAGACTAGAGATAGAATAATCTTTGAGTGAATTAGTTGTGACGCTATATTAGGACTTGACAATTGGTATTAAAAAACCGCTTCAAAATAATTTTGAAACGGTTTTTTTTTTAAAAACTTAATTTTAAGATTATTCTTTTATAAATTTCTTAATTATAGAATTACCTTCATTATTGGTGATTTTAATTAAATACAATCCACTTTTCAATATTGAAACATTTAAGCTGACAGTTTCATCAACTTCATTAAAATTAAAAGATTTAATTAGTCTTCCATTAATATCGAAAACTAATGCGTTTTCTAATTTTACATTAGAAGAGTTACCTATCGTTAATGTATTTCTTGCAGGATTAGGCGACATAGAAATACTAGTTTCCAAATTAAAAGAATCTACGCTTAATACTTCATTTACAATAACATCAAAAGAACAGGTTACAGAATTACCAGAAACATCTGTTACAACAAATGTATTAGTAGTTGTACCAATTGGAAAATCGCTACCACTAGCTAAACCAGCAGTTTGTTGTGGTGCATAAGCTACTTCTAAAAGATACCTGCTTGAACTAGAAGTGCCAGTTACATCATTCCAACCTCCAGAAGATTGCATTACCACATAATCTTCGTTTCCTGCGTTGTTTGGCTCTCCAGTATTCCAGTTAGAATAAGTTGCAGCATCACCAGTGTCCCAAGCAAAAGCACCTTCTGTTGCTACGTCATTATATCCAATAATAACATCACCTAGAAAACTAGCTCTCTTAATAGCATCTAAAAGGAACATACTATCTGCTGCATTTCTAATTGTTCCTACAAAACCACCTTGACTTCCTGCATCTGTAAATGCATCTACAGGTGTAAAGGAAGCATCAGACAGATAATAAGCCTGACCATTAATTGTACCTAATGGCGTAAAACTAGCTAATGGATTAATAGTAGAGCAGTTATCTAATGCCGAAACAGTGTAAGTAACAACAGCAGTAGATTCATTTGGATTAGTATCTGCCATTATATTTGCAGGACAAGTTACTACAGGATTTTCGGTGTCATTTACAATAACATTAAAGCTACAACTAACTGTATTGTTATCGCTATCTGTTACAGAGTATAAAACAGTAGTTGTACCTATAGGGAAATCACTTCCAGAAGCGAAACCACTTACCAATGTAGGTGTTAAACTACCATCTTCTGTATCGTTTGCTGTAACTGTAAAATTAGCAATACCATCACATTGACCAGTTGTGTTAGAAACAGTAAGATCACCAGGACAAGTAATTGCAGGTGTATTACCAATTGCACTATACAATTGCACATCTGCTATTTGGTTTATGTTACTTGTTCCACAAGTTCCAGTAAAATTAACTCTATAGTAAGTATAACCAGTAGTGTTACTGAAAGAAAATGTTCTCGAAAAAAAGCGTGTTGAAACACATGGAATTGCTCCTGTTGCAATGCTAGTATAATTAGCACCATCATTAGAACCGAAAACTTCGTAAGCATTAGGATCTCTCTCTGGTGCATCATTTGCTGTTACTATTTCCATTGCAATTGCAGTATTAGAAACACCCAATAAATCGACATCAAATCCAATACCATCAAAGGCATTAAAATCTAAAAACTTTGTATTTGAGTTTTGATCAATAATATTTTGCACACCTTCTGCTCCTGGAGAATTAACACTCCCAAAATTAACTGCAGTGTGAATGCTATCGTCAAAAATTCCTTGAGCAGAAATTATGGCAAAAGTAAATAATGATAGTAAAAAAGATAATGTAGTTTTTTTCATGATGGAATTGTTTGTTGATTAATAGAATGTAATGTAAAGTTTTATTCTTTCTGAATAATATTTAATCGACTAATATGTTTTTTAGTTAGATGAATAGTAAAAATTTATTATTAAATAATTTAGTTTCATTGAAACATAAGTTACAAACAAAATCTAACATGATTTTATATAAAGCTAAGTTTATAAAACAGGATACTTTCAGAAACAATTCATTTATATTACATTTACAGCGTAATTCCGCGGAAGCGAAAACCCTTAAAAAATTGATATCTAAATCATCCATAGACCAAGTATACGAAACTGCTCGATTAGAGGAGGTTATTGGCGATTTTGTTAACTTAAAAAAAGCGGGAAGTAACTTTAAAGGTTTAAGTCCGTTTAGTGAGGAGCGTTCACCAAGCTTTATGGTGTCTCCTGTTAAGCAAATATGGAAAGATTTTTCTACAGGGAAAGGAGGAAATGTAGTTGCCTTTTTAATGGAGCACGAACATTTCACCTATCCTGAAGCTATAAAATACTTAGCTAAAAAATACAATATTGAAATTGAGGAAACCGAGCAATCTAACGAGCAAAAAGAGGCTCAAGATAAACGCGAAAGTCTCTATCTTGTTAGTGAATATGCAAATACTTATTTTAAGCATATTTTACATAATACAGATAAAGGGAAAGCCATTGGTTTAAGTTATTTTAAAGAGCGTGGTTTTACAGATGAAACCATTAAAAAATTCGAATTAGGTTATTGTACTGATGCATGGAGTGCCTTTACAGACGAAGCTTTAAGGAAAGGCTACAAAATGGAATTTCTTGCAGGAACCGGACTAACCATAGACAAAGGAGACAAGCAGTTTGATAGGTTTAAAGGACGTGTAATGTTTCCCATACAAAGTATGAGCGGCCGTGTTTTAGGCTATGGAGGGCGAATTTTAACTAACGATAAAAAAGCTGCTAAATATTTAAACTCTCCAGAGAGTGATATTTACCACAAAAGTAAAGTACTATATGGTATTTACCATGCAAAACAAGCCATTGCAAAAGAAGATAATTGTTATTTAGTAGAAGGCTATACAGATGTAATACAGTTTCATCAAACAGGAGTTACTAATGTAGTTTCTTCTTCTGGAACAGCTTTAACAAGCGACCAGATTAGGTTAATAAACAGACTTACAAAAAATATAACTGTCCTTTTTGATGGTGATGCAGCAGGATTACGTGCCTCTTTAAAAGGTATCGACCTTATTCTAGAACAAGGCATGAATGTTAGAGTTTGCTCATTCCCTGAAGGCGAAGATCCGGATAGTTTTGCAAAAACGAATACACTAGAAGAGCTAAAGCTTTATCTAGATGAAAATGCAAAAGATTTTATCCAGTTTAAAGCTAATATTTTATTTGAAGATTCTAAAAACGATCCTATAAAAAAGGCAGATACCATTAGAGATATTATTAATAGTATTGCTAAAATTCCAGACCGTATTAAACGTGAAGTTTACATACAAGAATGCTCTAGAATAATGGATATAAGTGAAGGTGTACTATTTACTACACTTGCACAGCTTACACAAAAAGAAACTCAAGACCAAGCAAAACAGCAACAGCAACATCAAAACCAACCACCACAGGCTTTTGATGTTATTAGACACGAGCAACCACCAGAAAAAGTGGATGTACAATATATTTTAGAACGAAAAATTATAGAGATTCTTTTACTTTATGGTAATAAAACTGAAGATTTTGAAGATTTGGTTTTAAAAGAAAACGAAAGCGGTGTTCTTGTTTTAGAACCTGTAACACATGAAGCTAAAGTTTTTGAGAAAGTGTTTTTAGACTTGCAAGACGATGAAATGGAATTCTCGAACCCTCAGTTTAAAGATATTTACTATAAAATTATAGAAACACTTAATCAGAATCCCGATTTTTCTTCTGAACGTTTAATAAATACCGTAGATGCTAAAATTGGTAATGAGATTACAAATATTTTAATGGAAGATGAGCGCCATTTTTTATCCGATTGGGAACGAAAAGACATTTTTCCAAAGTTAAAAAAAGATTCGATTGCGCAATTAGTTAGCGAAACGATTCTATGCTTGCGTTGCCATTTAATTGATAGAAAAGTTATTGGTTTTCAACAACAAACTCTAGAAAACAGAAATGAGGTTAATAGAAGTGTTTTAGAAGAAGTTACAGATTACTCCAAATTAAAAACACTACTATCTAGAAAATTAAATCGTGTGTTATAAAGTCATTGTATTAGATTGGCTAACAAGATCAACCAAATTATCTACATTTAATTTTTTCATTAATCGTGCTCTATAAGTACTTACTGTTTTTTCATTAATTTCAAGCTCTTTAGCAATATCTTTATTACGCTTTCCAGAAGCTAATAATTTTAACACTTCGACCTCTCTTGTCGATAGTTTTTTATAATAAGTACTTCCTTTTAATCCTTTAGAGTTTTTATTTAAACGCTGCATTAACGCATCACTTAAATACATACCATCTTTATAAACTTTTAAAATAGCTTCTCTTAATGTAATTATTCCTGCTGTTTTAGGAATAAAACCATCTGCACCAGCTTTTATAGAACTAACAGCATATACTTCTTCAGACTGACCACTATACATAATAACTTTAGTATTTGGGAAATCACTTTTAATACGCCTAATTGCAGTAAGGCCGTTAAGTTTTGGTAAATCGATTTCTGTTAATACAATATCAACAGGAGTACTTTTTAGGAATTCGAAGATAGCTTCACCATTATCTACACTGCCCATAAACTTTATATCACGCGTTGCGTTAAATACTAGTTCAAGACCTTTGCTTACAATAGGATGCTGATCAACTACAAGTAGTTTGACCATAGTTTTACAAGTTTTATATTTTGTTTCGAGTGGTTTATACTCAAAATAAATTGATAATAGATAAATTTAATAGCACAGCAAAGGTACAAAATATTATGATATCAATAATATTTACTTAAGTTCATTAGGAATTTCGCAAATAGGAATAGGTATCATCTTGTGCCTGTTAGAGTTATTGTATCTTTTGTATATATTAAACACTTCTTTTTCTCTTCCGTTAAAATCATTTTCTGTCATTCCTTTCTCACTTTTCAACATTGCCCACTCTAATTCAGGATACGAAGCACCAATTTGGTCTTCATCACTTCTAGTGTCACCAAAAAGACCATCGCTTGGAGCGGCTTTCATAATTGATTTTGAAACTCCTAAAAATTCTCCTATTGCATAGACTTCAGATTTTAATAAATCGGCAATCGGGCTTAAATCCACTCCTCCATCTCCATATTTAGTATAAAAACCAACACCAAAATCCTCTACCTTATTTCCTGTTCCTGCTACTAGTAAGCCTAATAATCCTGCATGATAATATAAAGTCGTCATTCTTAAACGAGCACGTGTATTTGCCAAAGCCATGTCTACAATTTCTTGTTTTCCATTAAGAGAAACTTCGGTTTTAAACTCCTCAAAAACAGGCGTTAAGTCCGTTCTTGTTTCACTAACGTTTGAAAACTGTGCCTTTAATTGCTTAATATGTTCCTCAGCTCGAGACACATGACTAGCTGCTTGATGTATTGGCATTTCTATACACAAAACGTCTAAACCTGTTTTTGCACATAGCATTGAAGTTACCGCAGAATCTATTCCGCCAGAAATTCCAACAACAAAACCATTAACTCTAGCGTTAGCAGCATAGTCTTTTAACCAACTAACAATATGATTTACCACTTTTTCTGTTTGCATTTTTTGAAGTATTTAAAACAAAGAATAGTACCTTTGCCTAACAAAAATAAAGTAAACACTTTAGGAATAAAAATGAAAAGCCTTTTGAAACCTATTTATTTTCTTCTACTCTCTTTTTTAAGCATTCTTTCTTGTGAAAATAAAGATAAAACTGAAGCTGAAATAGCAAAGATAAACATCGATTTTACTATTGAAAGATTTGATAAAGCTTTCGCTGAAGCTAATCCTGACGATTTACCAAATCTAAAGGAAACCTTTCCTTTTATGTTTGCTAAAAAATATGATGATTCTTTTTGGATGCAACAAATGCAGGACACTTTACAATTAGAACTACAAAGTGAAACCATTAAAAAATTTGAAGATTTAAAAACTGAAACTACAGAAATAGAATCTTTATTTCAGCATTTAAAATATTACTTCCCACAATTTAAAACACCTAGAATAGTTTCTGTTGCTTCAGACGTAGATTATAGAAATAAAGTTATTGTTACAGATACCATTATCGTGTTGCCATTAGCTAATTATTTGGGAAAAGATCATTTTTTTTATCAAGGTATTCAAGATTACATTGTGCAAGATTTAGACCCAGAATTAATGGTAGTAGATCTCGCTAATAAATATGCTAAACATTACACTTTTCAGCAGCAAAGAAAAACTTTTTTAGACGATTTAATTTACGAAGGCAAGTTGTTGTATTTTAAGGATAAGGTTATTCCATTTAAAACAGACGCTCAAAAACTAAACTATACCGAAGCTCAATATAAGTGGACACAAGCCAACGAAGAGTACATTTGGCGCTATTTTGTAGATAAAGAAATACTCTTTAGTACAGACACAAAACTACCTAGTCGTTTTATTAATCCTGCTCCTTTTTCTAAATTCTATCTAGAACAAATAGATAGCGAATCTCCCGGAGAAATTGGTAAATATATGGGATGGCAGATAGTCCGATCTTATATGGAAAAAAACACAATTTCTTTTAAACAAATGCTTACTAAAAGCACAGAAGAAATATTTGATAACGCAAAATACAAACCAAGAAAATAATGGCAAATTTAAAATCTAAAATCACTTTAAACGTAGAATTAGACGAAAATAGAGTACCAGAAAAAATTAACTGGACAGCACAAGATGGAGGTATTACAAATGCTGATGCTAAAGCGATGATGTTATCGGTTTGGGATAGTGCAGCTCAAGAATCTTTACGCATAGATTTATGGACAAAAGACATGCCTGTAGATGAAATGAAAATATTCTTTCATCAAACTTTAGTTGCTATGAGCAGTACTTTTAATCGCGCAACACAAGATGAAAAAATGACTGCTACAATGAAAGATTTTTGCGACTATTTTGCTGAAAAACTTGAACTTAATAAAAAATAGATTTGTTAATTATCTATTGAATGATTAATAAAAAAGCGCCCAATTGGTCGCTTTTTTATTATGATTTATTTGCTAACTGCCCACAAGCAGCATCAATATCTTTACCTCGACTTCTACGTACATTTACAACAATACGATTACGTTCTAATTCTTGAATATAATTGTTTATTGCATGACCTGAAGCTTGTTGAAACTCACCATCGTCTATAGGATTATATTCTATTAAGTTAACCTTACAAGGCACGTGTTTACAGAATTTTACTAAGGCATCGATATCTTCCATTCTATCGTTAATACCATCCCAAACGATATATTCGTAAGTGATTTTACGTTCTGTTTTCTCGTACCAATATTCTAAAGACTCCTTTAAATCTTTAAGCGGAAAGGTTTCATTAAAAGGCATAATCTTGGTTCTCACCTCATCAATCGCAGAATGTAGAGAAACAGCTAAATTAAATTTAACCTGGTCGTCTGCCATTTTTTTAATAATCTTAGGCACACCAGATGTAGACACTACTATCCGTTTTGGCGACATTCCTAGGCCTTCTGGAGACGTTATTTTATCTATAGACTTAATAACATTATTATAATTCATGAGTGGTTCTCCCATTCCCATAAACACAATATTACTTAATGGCCTATTAAAGTATAATTTACTTTCCCTATCTATAGCAACTACCTGATCGTAAATTTCATCTGGATTTAAATTTCGCATACGTTTTAAACGCGAAGTAGCACAAAACTTACAATCCAAACTACAACCAACTTGACTAGAAACACAAGCAGTTGTTCGTGTTTCAGTCGGAATAAGCACAGACTCTACAATTAATCCATCGTGTAATTTTACAGCATTTTTTACTGTACCATCACTACTACGCTGCATCGTATCGACTTCAATATGATTAATAACAAAGTTATCCTCTAGCATTTGGCGAGTCTCTTTAGAGAGATTCGTCATATCCTCAAAAGAATGCGCTCCTTTACTCCATAACCATTCGTAAACTTGATTGCCACGAAAAGCTTTGTCTCCTTCTTTTTCAAAAAAGTCTCGAAGTTGCTCTTTTGTTAATGCTCGTATGTCTTTTTTCTTATCTGCCATTTCATCTGCAAAAATAGAATAATTTATGCTCTTAACTTAGTGAGTTAAACAAAACTAATAATTAAGTAAATGCTCAATTTTTATTTTTACTTTTTCTGTTGAAGGAATCATTGTTTGCTCTAAAGTAGAATTTAATGGTATTGCAGGCATATTTTCACTACCAATAGTCATTACTGGCGCGTCTAAATATTTAAAACATTCTTCCTGAATTTTTCCAGATAATGCTCTTGCAAAACTATTGTTTGAAGGCTCTTCTGTTACAACAAGACACTTTCCTGTTTTTTTAACCGATTTCATAATCGTGTCTTCATCTAAAGGATATAAAGTACGTAAATCGATAACTTCTATCTGATCTTGCATCCCTAATTCTTCCGATGCATTCATTGCCCAATGCACTCCCATTCCGTAAGTAACAATAGTTAATGTTTCTATATTTTCTTGCTTCCAAATTTCTTGTAAAACCCATGCTTTACCAAAAGGCAATATATAATCTTCACTTGGCTCAACAGATGTTGCACCTTGCGTTCCTGGCACTTTAGACCAATATAAACCTTTGTGTTCTAAAATTACAACTGGATTAGGGTCGTAGTAAGCTGCTTTCATTAAACCTTTTAAATCTGCTCCATTACTTGGATACGCTATTTTAATACCACGAATATTTGTTATCACAGATTCAACTGAAGATGAATGGTAAGGTCCTCCACTTCCATAAGCACCAATTGGCACTCTAAGAATCATAGAAACCGGCCATTTACCGTTAGATAAATAACAACTTCTACTTACTTCTGTAAATAACTGATTTAAACCAGGCCAAATATAATCGGCAAACTGAACCTCAACAATTGGCTTTAATCCAACAGCACTCATACCAACTGTAGAACCTACAATAAAGGCTTCTTGTATTGGTGTATTGAACACACGATCGTCTCCAAATTTTTGTGCTAATGTTGCTGCTTCTCTAAAAACACCTCCAAGTCTTCCACCAACATCTTGTCCGTAAAGCAAACATTCCTTGTGCTTTTTCATCAGTTCTTCTACTGCGAATAAAGCACAATCTACCATAACTACTTTCTCTGCACCTTCTGGTGAACGTGTTCCTTTTTCCTCGGTAATTGGTGTTGGCACAAAATCGTTTGTAAATAAATCCTCAGGTTTTGGATCTTCGGCTAGTAATGCTCTTTCAAAATCTGATTGTACTTTCGCTTTTGCGGAATTTTCAATGTCTAAAACGTCTTGTTCTGAAAATCCCGCATCTAGTAATTGTTTTTTAATAACTGGATAAGGATCACGAGAACGTGCCTCTTCTAAATCATCGCGATACCATTCCATTCTTACACCAGAAGTATGGTGATTTAATAATGGTACTTTTGCGTGTACTAAAAATGGTCTACGCTCTGTACGAATGGTTTCTATTACTTTTTCTAAGGCTTCATAGCTTTCTGTAAAGTTTGCACCATCTATAGTAACAGCTTCTAATCCGTGGAAACCTTGTGCATATTCAAAGGCATTTTGCGCTCTGGTTTCTTCTGCATTTGCTGAAATATCCCAACCATTATCTTGTACTAAATATAAGATTGGCATTTGCTTTAATGCTGCCATTTGGAACGCTTCTGCTATTTCTCCTTCGGTTACAGATGCGTCTCCCAAAGAACACACCACGAATGGTAAATCCTTAAGTGTTTTATCGTCTAAACCTTGTAATTCTTTATACTGCATTCCCATTGCAACTCCAGTTGCAGGAATAGCTTGCATACCTGTTGCTGAGGATTGATGTGGAATTTTTGGTTTATCGTCATCTTTTAAACTTGGGTGACAATAATATGTTCTTCCTCCAGAAAATGGATCGTCTTTTTTAGCTAACAATTGCAACATTAAATCGTAAGGCTCTAAACCAAACGATAATAACATGGCATCGTCTCTGTAATATGGAAATGCATAATCTTGAGGTAATAATTGTAAACCTAAAGCTATTTGAATGGCTTCGTGTCCACGAGATGTTGCATGTACGTATTTTGAAACTTGTTTAAAATTAGCTTCGTATAATTCTGCCATTGCTTTTGCTGTGCAGAGTTTTGAAAATCCTTTTTTTAGTGTTTCTTTTTTCATCTTGAATCGTTCTGTCATTGCGAGGACGAAGGACGTGGCAATCTCTTGATGAGATACTTCGCTTTCGCTCTTAATGACATTAATTTATGTTTAATTATTACTCAGAGTTTCACTGAATTTTCACAGAGACACACTGAAATTCTTCGCTTTCACTCTTAATGATATTATACTTATATTATCTACTTCGAAGTGGATTCCTGCCTTCGCAGGAATGACAATCGTTACGTCAGTTCGAGTGAAATTGCTTTTTCTGCAATTTTGTATCGAGAACTTTTGATTACTTCTCGATACAATTTCGATGAAAAATCGGAATCACTCGAAGTGATATTGCCTCTGCGTTAGGGATTGAGGCATTTGTTGAAGCTCTTTTTTGTTTTTCTCAAAAAAAGCGACTGCCGAAAGCGCGACCCTTGTGGTAACGCCCAAAATTATCTTAAACTAACGTGGTTTCAACTTTAATCATCCATCCAAATTTATCTTCAACCTTTCCTGTCTTTATATCATTTAAGGCATTATTTACTTCTAAACCAACTGGACTTTCGTTAGATACATGAATGGTTTCGCCTTCTAATCCAATTTCTTGAATGTAAGCGATACCAACGGCTGTACCTGTACCGAAGGCCTCTTCTAAGGTGTTGTTTTTTGATGCTTCTTGAACCTCATCGATTGTGATGGCGCGTTCTATAACCTCGTAACCTTTATCTCTTAAAACATCGATAACACTCATGCGCGTGATGCCGTCTAATATAGAACCGTCGCGTTTTGGTGTGATAAATTTACCATCGATTTTAAAGAAAATATTCATGGTTCCTACTTCCTGAATGTACTTATGTTCTACTGCGTCTAGCCACAATACTTGATCGTAACCTTTTGCTTTTGCTAACTCTGTTGGGCGAATGGCTGCTGCGTAATTACCTGCTGCTTTTGCCTCTCCTGTTCCTCCTGCTGCTGCGCGTATGTATTGTTTTTCGGCCCACAATTTTATGCGTTTACTAAAAAACGGACCTGCTGGAGATGCCATAATTATAAACTTATAATGGTTTGCTGCACGCATACCAATAAATGGCTCGTCGGCATACATGAATGGTCTTAGGTATAGCGCGCTTCCGTCTATTGGCGGAATCCAACTACGCTCGATGTCTACTAATTGTTTTAGACCTTCTACAAATAGCTCTTCTGGAAAATTAGGCATTCCCATTCTATCTGCACTTGTATTTAATCGTGCTGCATTTTTATCTGCTCTAAACAACATTGGATTTCCATCTGCATCTACCGTTGCTTTCATTCCTTCGAAAATGGCTTGTCCGTAATGTAAAGCCATTGCTGCTGGATGTGTTGGAATCATTCCCATTGGTTCTATTCTTGGGTTTATCCATGTTCCATTATCGTAATCGCAAATAAACATGTGATCTGTGAATGTGGTTCCTAATGGTATGTTGTTGAAGTCTATGTTTGCGACTTTAGATTCGGTTACTTTTTGTATTGATATGTTATGTTTCATATGCTTGTTTTTTTTTGACACGAACTGCACTAATTTTCACTAATCTTGGCTGATTACTCTTGTCGTGATTTTTTAATCTGTTTGTCAGTTCGAGTGAAATTGCTTTTTTTGGCAATTTTATATCGAGAACTATTTATAGTTTCTCGATACAAATCTTCGTGCCTCAGATTCACTCGAAGTGACAGTGCTTTTATATTGTTCTATTAGTATCGAACTGCTCGAAATAATCTGCTACTCTTCTTACAAAACTCCCTCCTAAGAACCCGTCTACTACACGATGATCGAAAGAGAGTGATAAATACATCATGCTACGAATAGCTATTTCATCTCCTTTCTCGGTAGTGATAACTTCTGGTCTTTTCTTAATTATTCCTAATGCTAAAATGGCAACTTCTGGCTGATTAATTATTGGTGTTCCCATGACACTACCAAAAGTTCCTACGTTAGAAATTGTGAAGGTGCTGCCTTTTATATCGTCTCCTGCTAGTTTGTTTTCTCTAGCTTTTCCTGCTAGTTCGTTTACGTTACTCGCGATCTCTTCTAAATTTTTAGTATCTGCATTTTTTACTACAGGAACTATTAAGTTTCCACTTGGTAATGCTGTTGCCATACCAATATTAATATCTTCTTTTACAATAATGTTATTACCATCTACCGAAGCATTAATATTTGGAAAATCTTTAACTGCTTTCGCTACAGCTTCTACAAATAATGGTGTGAAGGTTAAACGCTCTCCATGCTTTTCTTGAAAAGAGCCCTTATTTGCGTTTCTCCAATTTACCATATTAGTCATATCTGCTTCTACATAAGCGGTAACGTGAGGCGATGTATGTTTTGAGTACACCATGTGATCTGCAATCATTTGGCGCATTCTGTCCATTTCGATCACTTTCCCTTTGCCTTTATCAAAGTTTAATTGTGGAATTCTATATGCCGTTGGATCTTTTTCGGCTACTGGTTGTGCGAATTTGTATGGTCGTCCTTCGTCTATATATTGAAACACATCGCTTTTACGAAGTCTGCCTTCGTTTCCTGTTGCAGGAATACGTGCTAACTCTTCAAAACTAATGTGGTGTTCTTTTGCTATTTTTATAATTAATGGCGAAAAGAAGGTGTTACTGTTTGATGTTGAAAATGAAGTTGAAGACAAAGCTGCTTGAACTGGTTTCGGTCTTTTTACTTCTTTTTTATTTTTTTGAGGTTCTTCGTTATCGCTTTTAACAACATTCTTCTTGTTTGAAGATTTTACTTCTTCCGAAACTTCCAGAATCGCCATAACTTCTCCAACAGGCACAACATCTTTTGCTTGAAACATGGTTTTTATTAAAGTTCCTGCTGCTGGAGCTGGTACTTCGTTATCCACTTTGTCTGTTGCTACTTCAAGTATAATATCTCCTTCATCGAAAGAGTCTCCTTCTGCTATTAACCAATTGATAATAGTTCCTTCGGTTATACTTTCGCCCATTTTAGGCATTTTTAATTCGAAATTTTTCAAGCTATATTTATTTTTATTTCAAGAATTAAAGATAAGTTATAATAGAATTTACAATTGTTAAAAACTTAAAAATTAACTCTAATAAGAATTATATTCTTTTATTCTAAATAAATAAAGATTATTTTTCTTTTATAACTACATTTGAAGCTATTTAAAACATTATATGCTTTATGCCACATGCTCTTGATAAAATTGACACGCAAATTTTAAACATTCTCCAAACAGATAGTAATAGAACGACAAAAAGCATTGCTAAAGAACTAGGCATGACAACGTCACCTATTTTTGAGCGTATTAAAAAACTAGAAAAAGAAGGTTATATAAAAAAATATGTAGCCGTTTTAGACAATAAGAAAATAGGGTTAAAACTTACCGTATTTATTGGTATTACTTTGCAAGGTCATACTAGAAGTTATTTAGAAAAATTTGTAAAAGAAATAAACAACTTCCCAGAAGTTGTGGAATGCCACAGAGTGAGTGGGAATTTTGATTATTTATTGAAATTAGTAGTTGAAGATATTGAGGCTTATGAAACGTTTATTATAACTAAACTGACACTACTTCCTTACCTTGGAAATGTACAGAGTTTAATTACGCTTTCTACTGGAAAAGAGACAAATGTGATTGATTTGAGTGGTGTTTTGTAATTACAAAAACTGAATAAAATTCTAGCAAAAAGTTTCTCTATACAATTCCGATAAAAAAATCGGAATCACTCGAAGTGACAACAACTTATTTTTTGAATGTATCGCAAAGTGTTTTATAAACATCGTCCTGCATTTTCATATTCTCAGGCACTTCTCTTAACGGTTCTACAGCTTTTAAGCTCTCGTGGCAATCTGTTGGTAATTGTTGGTACAATTGTGTGCCTTTTGTTTTCCAAGCAATCATCTCGTCGCTTACCTGTTTAATAACTTTTGCAGGATTACCAACGACTAAACTACGTTTAGGAATCTTGGTTTCTGCTTTTACAAATGCCATTGCTCCTACTATGGATTCGTCCCCAATTTCAGCATCGTCCATAATTACAGTGTTCATTCCAATTAGGCAATTTCTACCCAAATTTGCACCATGAATAATAGCACCATGGCCTACGTGTGCACTTTCTTTAAGCGTAATAGACTTACCTGGAAACATATGTACTGTACAGTTTTCTTGTACGTTTACACCATCTTCTAAAATAATTTGCCCCCAATCTCCACGAATTGCTGCTCCTGGACCAATATAACAGTTTTTACCAATAATAACGTTTCCCGTTACTGCTGCTAATGGATGTACGAAACTAGATTCGTGTACGACTGGAATGTAGCCTTTAAAACTATAAATCATATATTATTAATTATTGTCATTGCGAGGACGAAGGACGTGGTAATCTCATCATGGGATTCTTCGCTGCGTTCTGAATGACCGTTTTATTTAAATCCTTTTAGTTTTTCTTTTGTAAATTCTGAAAGCACTAATCTACCACTTGTTTGAGCACGTTCTGCCAAAAGTGAATCCCAATCGCCTGTACCTTGCCAGAATACCTTTTTCATCTCTTGCATAGCCTCAGTATTGTAAGTACATAAATGTTCTGCTGTTGTTTTTACGGCTTCTTCTAACATTTCTGTGCTTTCATAAACTTGGGTAAATAATCCTTTTTGTTTTGCCCATTCTGCAGGATAAAACGTGTTTGCGTCTATTGCGATTTGCGACATTGCGCTTAATCCCATTTTACGTTCGATTGCTGGTCCAACTACAAATGGTCCAATGCCAATATTTAATTCACTAAGCTTAATAGCTGCGAATTTTGAAGCCATACAATAATCGGTTGAAGCAGCTAAACCAACACCACCACCAACAGTTTTTCCTTGAATGCGTCCAATAATAAATTTTGGACATTTACGCATAGCGTTGATTACGTTTGCAAAACCAGAAAAGAATACTTTTCCTGTTGCTGCATCGTTAATGTTTATTAACTCTTCGAAGCTTGCTCCTGCGCAAAACGTTCTATCTCCTCCACTTTTTAAAACAACCACTTTAATAGCGTCGTTTGTTCCAGCATCGGTAATGGTTTGCGCTAATTTAGCTAATACATTTCCTGGTAACGAGTTATGTGCAGGATGAAAGAATTCTATATATCCTACTTCGTTTATTATATCTAATTTTACGTATGGTGTGTTCATGTTATTTATTCTTTTGTCATTCCTGTGAAGACAGGAATCTATTTTATATTATAACTTTCTATTGTGGATTCCTGCCTACGCAGGAATGACAAACTATATTAATCCGAATTGCTCAAAATGATGGTTAAGATGTTTTCTTTCTAACAAATACGATTCGTATTTACTTAATTCACCAAAGACTAAATTCTTTAATTTAGCTTCTGGATTTTCTTTAAAATACTCTAAATACTTTTCTCTTTGCGCTTTAAATTTTTCTATTGCTGTAGCTAAATCAGGATGCTTTAAAGGTTCTAAAGTATCTTTTTCTAACTGAGGAAATTGAGAGTTCTTTGGAAACTTATCAAAGTTCCATAAACTATTATGCACTTTTTCTAAAATCTTTTCAGGTGTAGCAATTTCAAAATCCTGAATTTCTCCTGAAGCGATTTTGTATGTATATTCTAAATGCTCAACCATGTGTTGTGGCGTCATGATTCCCCATTTAGGTTTTGCATCTTCTTTTAATGCAGAAAGACATTCGTTGATTTTGTCTTCAGTAATTTCAGTTAAAACTTCTTGCTTTTTCTGAACCATTGTTAAGACTGTTGCGAAAGCTACTTTCTCATCGGTATTTGCATCAAAAATTTCGGCATACCATTTTACAATTCCGCTTGGATGTTCTGCCGAAGCGACATCTCTATCTACTTTTTGCTTACACGTTAAGCGTACATAAATAGTATCGTTGTGATATAATGGTCTTAAAAATCTACATTCTTCTAATCCGTAATTTGCTGAAACTGGTCCTTTGTTTGGGTAGACGAATAATCCTGCTGCAGCTGAAATAATGAAATAACCATGTGCAGTTCTTTGTTCGAAAATACTTCCGTCTAAAGAGGTAATATCTGTATGTGCATAGAAATGATCCCAAGTAACATTTGCAAAATTGATAATGTCTGTATCTGTAAATGTACGTCTGTGAGTTTTCATAGACATTCCTGGCTGGATGTCTTCCCAATGGTATTTAAACGGATGCATTTCTGCTTCCTTATATTTTGCGTTTTGCTGGTAAATTCCAGTAATTTCTGTAATTGTAGTTGGTGAACCTTGGATTGCTGTACGCTGTAAATAATGCTTTATCCCACGCATTCCTCCCATTTCTTCTCCTCCTCCAGCACGCCCTGGACCTCCATGAACTAAATATGGTAATGGAGAACCATGACCAGTACTTTCTTTAGCCATATCGCGATTAACAACCATAATACGACCATGATGAGATGCAGCATTAATTACATACTCTTTAGCAATCTTATCATCGTTTGTTGCAATTGAAGACACTAAAGAACCTTTACCCATTTGTGCTAAAGTAATAGCTTCGTCTAAGTTTTTATATGGCATAATGGTACTTACTGGACCAAATGCTTCACGTTCGTGAATAACTGTATTTTGAAATGGATGATCTGATCTTAATAAAATTGGACTAATAAAAGCACCTTTTTTAGCATCTGCTCCAATGGTGTTTATTTCATCTAAACTTCCATAAACAATTTGTGCTTCTTTAGATAAATCATTTACCGAATCTCTAACTGCTTGCACTTGTTGATGACTTACTAAAGATCCCATTCTAACTTCTTTTAGTCTTGGATCTCCAATAGTTATTTTATCTAATGCTTTAGATAATGCAGTTTGCACATCTTCCACTAAATTTTGCGGAACAATAATTCTACGTATTGCAGTACATTTTTGTCCTGCTTTAACCGTCATTTCTTTTCTTACTTCTTTAATAAACAAGTCGAATTCTGGTGTTCCAGGAACGGCATCTTCTCCTAAAATGGATGCGTTTAAAGAATCGGCTTCCATGGTAAATGGCACAGATTCTTGTATTAATTGTGGATGCGCTTTTAGTAAGCGTCCTACTTTTGCAGAACCTGTAAATGTTACAACATCTTGAGACTCTACCGTATCTAAAATGGTTTTTACGGTTCCGTTTATAATTTGTAATGCGCCTTCTGGTAAAATACCTGAAGCTATTATTTCTTTAGCTACAGCCTCGGCTAAATAAGAAGTTGAAGGTGCTGGTAAAACGACAGCTGGAACTCCAGCCATCCAGTTTACTGCACACTTTTCTAACATTCCCCAAACTGGAAAATTAAAAGCGTTAATATGTACTGCGACTCCTTTTTTAGGCACCATAATATGATGCGCCATAAAACGTCCGCCACGAGATAAATCGATAGCATCACCTTCTACGTGATACGGTTGATTTGGAAACAGTTTACGTAATGAAGCATTTGCGAATAAATTCCCAAAACCACCTTCGATGTCTATCCAACTATCTACTTTGGTTGCTCCTGTTCTGTAACTTAATTCGTAAAATGAATTTTTCCTTTTAGTAAGATATAATGCTAAACTTTTAAGCATGTTACCACGCTCTTGAAACGTCATTTTTCGAAGGACCTCTCCTCCTTTTGTTCTTCCGTAGTTTAGAATTTCTGGAACGTCTAAACCTTCGATAGCAATGCTTGTAAAGGCTTCGCCAGTTACAGCGTCTAAGATTGGTGTTCCTTCTTCTTTACCTGTTGTCCATTGTCCTTGAACGTAATGCTCTATTTTATTCATCGATAAATTTATTTATCGTTCCCGAGAAATCGGGAATCTATTTTATGTCTTCTCGATACAATTCCGATAAAAATCGGAATCACTCGAAGTGACGTTAATCTTATTGTTAAACCGAACACCTGCGTTAGCGATTGAACGGTTTGTTTGAGCTCCTTTTTGTTTTTCTCAAAAAGAGCGAGTAGTGAAAGCGCGACCCTTGTGGTAACGCCCAAACTATATTACAAATTTACATTTTCAATAATCGCTGCGTAACCTTGACCAACGCCAATGCACATTGTAATTAACGCGTAACGTTTGTTGGTATCTTGCAACTCGATTGCTGCCGAATATGCGATTCTAGTTCCTGTAACACCCAATGGATGACCGATTGCGATAGAACCACCGTTTGGATTTATTCTTGGATCGTTATCTGCAATTCCCCAAGCACGAGTACATGCTAATGCTTGCGCTGCAAAGGCCTCGTTAAGCTCGATAATATCGATATCGTCCATTGTTAAACCTGCTTTTGTTAGCGCTTTATTTGAGGCTTGAACTGGGCCAATTCCCATAATTCTTGGCTCTACACCAACAACTGCCGAACTTACTATTCGTGCTAATGGTTTTAGATTGTATTTTTTTACTGCATCTTCTGATGCTATAATTGTTGCTGCTGCACCATCGTTTAATCCTGAAGAGTTTCCAGCTGTTACGCTTCCGCCTTCTTTTTTAAATGCTGCTCTTAGTTTACCTAAAATTGCTAAAGATGTTGTTGGTTTTACAAATTCATCTTTTGAAAATTGAATAGGATCTTTTTTACGTTGTGGAATTCCTACAGTAACAATCTCTTTTGCTAGGCGTCCGTTTTCTTGCGCTTTAGTCGCTTTCATTTGACTCCAATATGCGAACTTATCTTGATCTTCTCTTGAGATATTATATTTCTCTACAAGATTTTCGGCAGTGTTTCCCATGCCATCCGTACCATACATGTGTTGCATTTTAGGATTGATAAAACGCCATCCAAAAGTTGAATCGTACATTTTAGAATCGCCTCCAAATGCGGTTGTTGGTTTTGCCATAACGTATGGTCCACGCGTCATGTTCTCGACTCCACCGGAAATAAACACGTCTCCATCTCCTGCTTTTATGGCACGATTTGCATGAATTATTGCTGATAATCCTGAGCTACATAAACGGTTTACTGTTTCTCCTGGTACTGTAAATGGCAAGCCTGCTAATAGTGATGACATTCTCGCAACGTTACGATTGTCTTCTCCTGCTTGGTTTGCACAACCCATAATAACATCATCATAAGCTTCCTTTGGGATGCTTGGATTACGTTTTACAATTTCTGAAATTACTAATGCTCCTAAATCGTCTGTTCTCACAGCAGATAATGTGCCTTTATAACTTCCTATTGGTGTTCTAATTCCGTCTATTATGTATGCTTCTTTCATATTAAATGCCTGCGAAAGCAGGTATCTTTTAATTATTACTATTCTTTTTTTTGCGTTACCTTAAGGTCGGGCTTTCCGTTATATCTTTTTTACTTGTTCTCGATACAAAATGCTAAAAAGCAATTTCACTCGAACTGACGTAAAAAAGGATGTCACTGCAATCCCTAACGCACTTACTTACTCTGTTTTTTTCTTAAAATCAAAGTGATTTTATTCTTCCCAATCTTTTTGAGTACGATAAACCACACCTTTAAAAAGTGCAACCATTTCATCGCCTCTTTTTACTTCAATAATATTGAAGCCTAATCTGTTTTTTACAGTTTCTATTATCGATTCTGCAACGATATAATCGCCTTCGTTTAATGCTTCGATATGATTTATACTTGTTTCGATAGAAACTGCATATTTACCATGCGTGTTTGCTGCAAATCCGAAAGCTGTGTCTGCTAATGAATAACTAATTCCACCATGTGCTTTGTTCATGCTGTTTAGCATTTCTTTTCTAATGGTCATTCCAACTTTACATCGTCCGATTTCGCATTCTAGAATTTCTATTCCTAACCAAGTGCTGTAAGCATCTTGAGATAGCATTTTATGTGGAATTTGTTCGCCTTTCATATTTATTCTTTGTCGCTTCGAGTGATTTGTGAAATTATTGAAATTAAAATATATTTTGATTAAAAATACCTAAGCGTAGCTTAAGCAAATTATATCACGAAGCCTCTCTTGTTCTCGATACAATATTGCTAAAAAAGCAATTTCACTCGAACTGACATTATATTAAAAAAATGTTTTATTTTCTTTATTCATTTTACGTAATAATGGACTACAACGGTATCTATCTTCGTGGTATTCGTTATACAATGTGTCTAATTTTGATACACACCAATCGATTCCTTTTTCGTCTGCCCAAGCTAATAGTCCTTTAGGATAATTTACACCTTTAGTCATTGCTGTATCAATATCCTCTGCAGATGCTATGTTTAAAAACAATGCGTCTGCTGCTTCATTGATTAACATTACTAGAACTCTATCAAATATTTGGTTTGCTAATTTTTGAGATTCTTCGCTATCGCTCTGAATGACATTTGAGTCTTCTATTTTCTTGCCGTTTGCATCGTAATCATAAAATCCTTTTCCAGATTTACGACCTAAATAACCTGCTTCTGAAAAACGTTTTTGTGTAAATGATGGCTTGTATCTTGGATCGAAATAGAATGCTGTAAAAACAGTTTCGGTTACTGTATAATTAACATCGTTTCCTATGAAATCCATAAGTTCGAATGCTCCCATTCTAAAATGGCCTAAAGATTTTAAACTATTATCAATCGTAGCAAAATCGGCTAATCCTTCTTCGTAGATTCTTAATGATTCTCCGTAAAATGGTCTTGCTACTCTGTTTACTATAAATCCTGGAGTATCTTTAGCGACTGCTACTACTTTTTTCCAATCCTTAATAGTTTGTATTGCTTTTTCAAGCACTTCCTTTGATGTTTGAATAGCTGGAATAACCTCAACCAACTTCATTAAAGGTGCTGGATTAAAAAAGTGAATTCCTACACAACGTTCTGGTTTACTAAGTGATGCTGCAATGGATGCTATTGATAAACTTGATGTGTTTGATGCAATAATACAATCGTCTGCAACATAGCTTTCTAATTCTGAAAACACTTTTTTCTTGATGTTAAGGTTTTCGATAATTGCTTCAATAGTCAGGTTTGAATCGGCTAAATCTTTTAGATTGTTTACGTAAGAGATGTTTGCTTGAATTCTATTTTTTTCTTCAGAGTCTATTCTTCCTTTTTCTATTAAACGCAATAATATTTTTTCAAGACTTGCTTTAGCTTTATCTAAAGCAGCTTGATTAGTATCGTATAATTTTACTTTACAACCAGAAGTTGCAGCAACTTGCGCGATGCCACTTCCCATTGTTCCTCCTCCTATGATTCCTACGTTCATATGTTTTATTTTATTGTGGATTCCGCATCAAGTGCGGAATGACATTAACTTATATTTGGTTAGATTCTTCGCTGCGCTCTGAATGACAAACTAATGTTTTCCATACAAAATTACTAAAAAAGCAATTTCACTCGAACTGACAACTTTTAGTTTCCTTTAAAGTTTGGTTTACGTTTTTCGATAAATGCTGCAACACCTTCTGCATAGTCATTACTTTGTGCTGCTTCTATTTGTAATTTAGATTCTAAAGCCAATTGAGCTTCTAAATCATTTGTCATCGATTTATTGAATAATTCCTTAATCATTCCTAATGCTTTAGTTGGCATATTTGCCATTTTTAAAGCTAATTTATTAATCGTTTCTTCAAATTCTTCAGTTGGAACACATTTATAAATCATTCCCATTTTTTCGGCTTCTTCAGCACCAATTTTATCACCTAACATCGCTAATGCTAATGCTTTTTGAAATCCGATTAATCTTGGTAAAAAGAAAGTCCCAGCACTATCTGGAACTAAACCGATTAAACTAAATGCTTGAATAAAACTTACTTTTTCGTGAGCAACAACAACATCGCAAGCTAAAGCAATATTTGCTCCTGCTCCTGCAGCCACGCCATTAATAGCACCAATAATTGGTTTTTTAATAGAACGAATTCTTGTAATTATTGGATTGTAATGCTCTTCTAGTATTTTTTTAAATCCTGGATTTAAATCTGGATCTGTAACTTCTTTTAAATCTTGACCTGCACAAAAAGCTTTTCCGCTTCCGGTAAGAACGATTGCTCTCACTTCTTCATTCTTTTCACAAGCATCTAATGTGTCGTGCAATAAAAATGCCATTTCACGATTGAAACTATTAAATACTTCTGGTCTATTTAGCGTGATATACGCTACTTTGCTTTCTATTTTTAAAAGAATTGAATTATTACTCATACCTTATTTTATTATTTCTAAATTCCGCATCTAGTGCGGAATGACAAATTCTTTAATTTATAATCTCATTACTATTTTGTGAGATTCTTCGCTTCGCTCTGAATGACAATCTAATTATGAGATTGCTTCGTTCCTCGCAATGACGATCATTTGAGGCATTTAAAGTAATCAAATGGTTCTTGACAATCGTCACACTGAAATTGTGCTTTGCATGCTGTTGAGCCAAACTGACTTACTAATCTTGTGTTTCTAGAACCGCAATTGGTACACTTTACCAAACGTTTGCCTTCTAACAAAACACTTATATCTGCTTCCGCACTTAAAGGTGCTGCAATACCATAATCTTCTAAAGCTTTTCTACCTCTTGGTGTAATCCAATCGGTAGTCCAAGCTGGAGCTAGAATTAATTCTATTTCAGACTTGTATCCTTCTGCTTTTAATGCCGCTTTAATATCGTCTCCAATAACATCCATTGCTGGGCAACCACTATAGGTTGGCGTTATTTGAACTTTTACAATATTATTTTCTATAACAGCTGTACGAACAACTCCCATATCCATTATTGACAATACCGGAATTTCAGGATCTGAAACTTGTTCCAGAATTGGAATTAAGATTTTGTCTATGTTTTGCTCTGTTGTTGTCATAATTATTTCCCGTGAAAACAGGAGTATTATTTTATTGCTTCTCGATACAATTCCGATAAAAAATCGGAAACACTCGAAGTGACATTTGGTTTCAACTTATGAGATTCTTGCCTGCGCAGGAATTTTACCATTCCATATTAGGATAAGCACGCTGCATGTACTGTAGCTCTGCTAATAAATAACCTAAATGTTCTGTGTGAATTCCTTTTTTTCCTCCTTTTTGAAACCATTTAGATTCCGGAGTTTGTAATGTCGATTCGTCTAAAATGGCTTTTACTTTGTTATAGTATGCATCTTTTAACTTAGTAACATCTACACCTATTCCATCTAAAACCATTGCTATATCAGCTTCTGTTTGATGAAATAACTCGTCTGTGTACGTCCATAATCCATCTATAGCATCTTGCATTTTTTGACGGCTTACTTCTGTTCCATCACCTAAACGTTTTATCCAATCTGTAGAAAAACGCAAATGATAGCTTACTTCTTTTATCGATTTGTTTGCTATCGCAGACAATGTTAAGTCTTTACTTTTCTGTAATTCTTGTAAAAAAAGTAAATGGTATACATCGAATAAAAACTGACGTGCCATTGTATATGCAAAATTTGTATTTGGTTGTTCTACCAATAATACATTTACATATTCTCTTTCTTTACGAAGCATTGCAATATCATCTTCGGTTCTATTATCTCCTGCAATTTTAGCTGCGTACTGGTAATAGCTTCTCACTTGCCCAAATAAATCTAGTGAGATATTTGTACAAGCGATATCTGTTTCTAGACTTGGTCCATGACCTGTTAACTCTCCTAATCTTTGTCCAAGAATTAGACTGTTGTCTGCGATACCTAGAATGTATTTATATAAGTTTTCGTTTTTCATCTTAAGTGCCCACGAAAGTGGGTATCTATTTAATTACTTCTCGATACAATTCCGATAAAAAAAACGGAATCACTCGAAGTGACGTTTTAATTTTCTGATGAGATGCTTCGACAAGCTCAGCATGACATTTAGTTTCAATTTATGAGTTTTCCACTTTCGTGGGAATTGTAATTTAAGCAATACTCAAATTACATGTGTTTTACCTCGTCTGGCAAATCGTAAAATGTTGGATGACGATATACTTTATCGTGAGCAGGCTCAAACATTTCGCCATTATTCTCAGGATTTGATGCTGTGATGTTTTTAGATTCCACAACCCAAATACTAACACCTTCACTTCTTCTTGTGTAGACATCGCGTGCATTTTCTAAAGCCATATCTTCATCTGCAGCGTGTAAACTTCCGCAGTGACGATGTTCTAATCCGTTTTTACTTCTTACGAATATTTCCCAAAGTGGCCAGTTTTTTTTATTTGACATAATTTATATGTGTTTTTTATCTTGTTCTCGATACAAAATTGCAAAAGTGCAATTTCAATTGAACTGACAATGAAATTTAAATTGCTTGTTTTTGTTTTCTTTCCTGTTTCTTATCTGCGTAAGCCATTGCTGCATCACGAACCCATTCTCCTTCTTCCCATGCACCAACACGTGCTTTCATACGCTCTTTATTACAAGGTCCATGACCTTTTACTACTTGCCAGAATTCGTCCCAATCGATTTCTCCAAAATCGTACATTCCTTTTTCTTCGTTCCATTTTAAATCTGGATCTGGAATAGTCAATCCTATTAATTGGGCTTGTGGTACTGTTTGATCTATAAATTGCTGACGCAAATCGTCGTTAGACTTACGTTTTAATTTCCATTTCATAGATTGTTCTGTATGAATAGATTCTGCATCTGTAGGACCTAACATCATTAAACTTGGCCACCACCAACGGTTTAAAGCATCTTGCGCTAATTCTTTTTGCTCAGGAGTACCGTTAGCTAGCTTTATCATGATTTCGTAACCTTGACGCTGATGAAAACTTTCTTCTTTACAAACACGAACCATTGCTCTTGCGTATGGTCCATAAGATGTGTTACATAATGGTACTTGATTTATAATTGCTGCGCCATCTACCAACCAACCTACTGCTCCCATATCTGCCCAAGTTACTGTTGGGTAGTTAAATATTGAAGAATATTTTGCTTTTCCAGAGTGTAGTTGTTCGTATAATTCTTCGCGAGAAACACCTAAGGTTTCACAAGCAGAATATAAATACAAACCGTGTCCTGCTTCGTCTTGCACTTTTGCCAATAAGGCAACTTTACGACGTAAAGAAGGCGCTCTTGTAATCCAGTTTCCTTCTGGAAGCATTCCTACAATTTCGGAATGTGCGTGTTGCGACATTTGCCTAATATGCGTTTTGCGATATTTTTCTGGCATCCAATCTTTTGGTTCGATTTTCTCGTCTCTTGCAATACGTGCTTCGAATTGCGTTTCTAGGTTTTTTATTTGTTCTTCACTCATAATATATAGTTGTTCGTGAATGGTTTTTATTAATGGATTCCTGCTTTCGAAGGAATGACAAAATCTACTTTATAAATTTACCAAAACTTAAGAATATTCACGATTCTTAATTGGTATGTGCGTTAAGGATTGTAGCGTTATCCTTTTTTGTTTTTCTCAAAAAAGATTTAAGCGGAAAGCCTGACCCTTTTTAGGGTAACGCTAAAATCAATAATTAATTAAATTGATGAGATTCCCATCTTCATGGGAATGCTCGCCTTTGGCTCACACATCGAAATCGACGATTACTCTATCTGTTGTTGGTACTGCCTGACAGCTTAATACCAAATTTTGAGATACTTCTTTATCGCTTAGCGCGTAATTTACTTTCATTTCTACTGCGCCTTCTTTTACTTCGCATTTGCAGGTGCTACAAACGCCTCCTTTACATGCGAATGGCAAATCTGCTCCTGCTCCCAAGGCTGCGTCTAGAATATTATCGTAGTCTTTGGTCATGGTGAATGAGAATTCTTTTCCACCATCTACAATGGTTACCTCGACACCTTCTACATTTTGTTTTGCTAGACGTTCTGCTCTTTTAATATCTTCCTCTGAAAGTCCTGTTACAAAAAGTTCGAAGTGCACTAATTCTTTTGGTAATCCTGCATTTATTAAATACTCGCTTACATAGTTTACCATTTTTTCTGGACCACAAAGAAAGACTTCGCTAGTGTCTGGAATATCGATAAACGTTTTTGTTAGCACTTGCATTTTCTCGTCGTCGAATCTGCCATTAAACAACTCGATATCTCTACGTTCTTTGGTTAAGAAATAATAGATTTCTAGTCTACCAAAGAATGTATTACGAAGTTGTTCTAGTTCTTCTTTAAAGATAATGGATTTTGCTGTTTTATTTACATAAAACAGTTTACAAGTTGCATTTGGCTCTGCTGTTAAGTGCGCCTTTATCATTGAAAGTACTGGAGTTACACCACTTCCTGCTGCAAAAAATAGATAATTTTTAGTTTGTTCTGGTTGTACAGGAACTCCAAAGTTTCCACTTGGAGCCATTACTTCTAGTTCGTCTCCTGCTTTTAAACTTTCGTTTACGTAGGTTGAAAACTTACCTCCTGGAATTAGCTTTACAGCGACTTTCCATTTTTTATCTGTTGGACTTGAACAAAGTGAATAGGAACGACGAACATCTTCTCCATTAATGTCTGCTTTTAGTGTTAAATGCTGACCTTGACGGAAAATGAATTCGTTTTCAAGCTCTATAGGAACCTGAAAATCTATAACAGAACAATCTTCTGTTTCTTTGTATATATTCTTGATTTTAAGCTTGTAAAATTGAGCCATAGTTATACTTAATATAAAAACTAACACTTGTTAGTTTGCTCAACAAATCTACAAAATTATTTTATAACTTTTTGTTAATTCCTTTAACGAGGACTTCACTTAGGCTATTTGCTAAATCGTTTGGGTTAAGTTCTTCTTTTTTAGGTATCCAAAGAAATAGCGATCGCAAAGTAGAAAGCATTGTAAACATTATAATTTCTGGGTTGACTGGTTTAATTTCTGAAGATGAAATGCCTTCGTTTATAATTTTTAAAAAAGTGGCTTCGTAGTTGTTTCTTAATGTTAAATAATGATCCAATTGCCCTTCTAAATGCATCCAATCGTTATTTAATGATGCCATTTCGTTTGTGCTATTGGTTGTTGTTTTTACGTGAAGTGCTATAACTTGGCTCAACTTATCGATACTATTATTATCTGAATTATAAATGACCTCTATGCCTTTGGTAAATTCTTCGGCTATAGAAATAATGATAATTTTTAAGATTTCTTGTTTTGAGTTTATGTGATTGTATAAGCTTGCAGCCTTTATTCCCATTGCTGTGGCTAGATCTCTCATTGTTACTGCACTGTAGCCTTTCTCTTTAAAAAGTCTGGCTGCTGTTTTTATAATTTCGTCTTTTCGTGTTGGCTGTATCATATTGCGGATGAAGATAAAAAAAATATGTTGTAACTATTGTTACTTATCTTTTGAAAAAAATAAATGTAATTTGTAAAAAAATAAATTATGGGATTATTTGGTTTCTTATCTGGAAATAAAAATGATAAAATTAAAGATTTACAATCTAAAGGTGCGGTAATTATTGACGTTAGAACTAAAGGAGAATATAGTCAAGGTGCTATTTCTGGCTCAAAAAACATTCCTCTACAAGAAATATCGAGTAAAATTAATGAGATTAAAAAATTTAACAAACCAGTAATTACATGCTGTGCAAGTGGTATGCGTTCTGGAAGTGCTGCTAGCATTTTAAAAGCTCAAGGTATTGAAGCTGTTAATGGCGGAGGTTGGGCTAGCTTGAGTAAGAAACTATAATTTCTATCCTTAATTCTTTCCGAAGGAAAGAAAACTGTTATGGTTTTACTTATGTCTTTTTTTTATAATTTAAGGCCTTTAATAGTTTCTTGGCTTGTTATAGACATTTGATTGTACTGTAATGTCCAACCTAATGAATTCGTTAATATATAGAATTTAGACAATTCACTTATTAACCTGTTTTTAGAGTTGGTTTTTAATTCTGAAGCTTCAATCTTTTTCATTAATTGATTGTTTACAGTTTCTTTAATGGCATTATAATCTTTGGCTTCGAACGGATTTAAAAAATCTGCCTGAATGTCGTAATATTCAAAATCTGGACTTATTTTAATTTCTTCTTTTGGAATATTTAAGATAGTAAGTATTTTATTTTCTTCATCTATTTTATATTCAATTTTACTTAAATCGTAAGCTATAGTTACATCTGCATTAACAACAACTAACGCTTTTTTGTTTGAAGTTAAATAGTGTCCAAAAATTTCTTTAGAATTATTATAATTAAAAACCTGACTAAAGTGACCTTCAGTTACCACCAACTTTCCAACATTTTTAAGCGACTCTTGAATTAAGGCAGAACTTTCTTTTAGTTCAACTTTATCTTCACGTTGATCTCCACAATATTTAAATGTAAAAAGAATTACTAATGTAATAACAACTCCAAAAAGTATGTTTCTCATAAATCTAAGGTAAGTAAAAATAGAGCATAAAAAAACACCAATTACATTAAGAGATTGACTTAATAAAGTAATTGATGTTTTAGCAAGTTGATGATTAATAGCAAGTGAATTTAATTTTAAATTAATACGTTTAATTATTTTTTCGTTGAAACGAAATGTAAAAACGATTAAATCATTAATTGTAGTCCTTATACTACTAAATAGTGATTTTAAAATCCTTGCAGTGTAAGTAATTTCTTGTATTTAAAATTTTAAATGTTTAATTGTTGATTGTATTTCCGATTTTCGTCTTTCAAGTTGCTCAAGAAACTTTTGGTGTGCTTCTGATTTCTCATTGAATGGCTTGTGCTTAAGTCCTTTTTGTATTGCATCGATATCACTCATTATTTTAACGGACTCTGAAGCCATCCAAACGTGTTGAAATTTTTGCCATATATACTCTACTGCTGTATTGTTAGGATGAAGCATATCGCTTTTGTAAAAACGATAATCGCGAAGTTCGTCCAACATTATTTCAAAAGAAGAGAAATAAGACACTTGATTATTTGTTACTTGATGAATAGCAGAAATTAAATGCGATTTACTAAGTGTATTCTCAACAAAACCATCTTTTATATGCCTTACAGGAGATACCGTAAAAACAATAGATGCGTTTTTATTTACAGATTGAATAGCCTCAATAATAGATTGTAAACTTTGCTTTATTTCATAAGTAGAAAGCAAGATTTTACTAAACTCTTTTTGAGGTAATTTATGACAGTTAGCAACTATTTTATCGCTTTCAACTAATTTATAAACCCAAGATGTACCTAGTGTAATTATAATGTGTGTTGACTCTAATATTTGCTGATTTGTTAATTGAATTTGAGTATTTAAATCTGATAGTATTTTTTCTTTTGAAACATTACTATGTTTAGAATGCGCATCGAAACAATGCCATTGATCGTTATGAAAAAAGACATCTTCTTCTGTATATTCTTTTTGCTGAATACTACGAATAACTAAGTTTTCAATCGCTTTAGGATGAAATAATATTCCAAAAGGATTAGAGATGCTTTGAAATTTATAATACTCGAATTTATCTCCAATGTTTTCTGAAAAACATGAACCCAAAAGCAATAGTTTAGTATTATAATCTATAAGATTATGTTCTTGCTTTTTTAGCTTTATTTGGGTTTGTAGTTTCAATTAGCTTTTATATGTAGTTTCTATTGAATATAACCTTTTGCTTCACTTAAAGCTTTTTCTATTCCTGCAGGATTTTTTCCACCAGCTGTTGCGAAGAAAGGTTGCCCTCCGCCACCTCCTTGGATATGCTTACCAAGTTCTCTAACTACAGTTCCAGCATTTAAACCTTTGTCTGCCACTAGTTCTTTAGAAATATAGCAAGATAATAATGCTTTTCCGTTTTGTTCTGTAGCAAAAAGTAAGAATACATTGTTTTGATTCTGACCTAAATCGAAACAGACGTCTTTAATTCCGCCAGCATCTAAATCTAATTTTTTAGCTAGAAACTGAATACCGTTTATTTCGGTTAATTCATTCTTTAAGTCACCAACAATATTTTTTGCTTTGTCCTTTAACAAGCCTTCAATTTGCTTTTTTAAGTCGGTATTTTCTCCTTGAAGCTTAACCAAAGCATCTTTAGGATCCTTTGCATTATTAAGAAGTGATTTCATTTCAGAAAACACTTTACTATTTTCAGTATAATAATCTTTAACAGCATCGCTAGTTATAGCTTCAATTCTTCTAATACCAGAAGCTACTGCGCCTTCACTAGTAATTTTAAAATGCCAAATATCGCTTGTGTTTTTAACATGCGTTCCTCCACACAATTCTATAGATTGCCCAAAACGAATGGTACGCACTGCATCTCCATATTTCTCACCAAATAAAGCCATTGCACCATCTGCAATTGCCTTATCCATTGGCACATTTCTATTTTCTTCTAATGGTAATTTACCTTCAATTCTACGGTTTACAAAGTTCTCTACTTCTTGTAATTGTTCTGCAGTTACTTTAGAAAAATGAGAAAAATCGAAACGTAAATATTTTGAATGTACAGCACTACCTTTTTGCTCAACGTGTGTTCCTAAAACCTCACGTAACCCTTGATGCAATAAGTGTGTCGCTGTATGATTACACTCTGTTCTATAACGTTGTTTAGTATCTACAACGGCTTTAAACGTTTCATTTATATGCTTAGGTAAGTTTTTTGAAAAATGAATAATCACATTGTTTTCTCTTTTAGTATCTAAAATATAAACAACATCTCCATGCTCATCTTCCAAATATCCTTTATCTCCAACTTGTCCTCCACCTTCTGCATAAAATGGTGTTAAGCTAAATACTAATTGATACATTTCACCATCTTTTTTAGAGGTTACTTTTCTATATCTTGTTATTTTAACATTAGCCTCTAAAGCATCGTAACCAATAAACTCTTGCTCTGTATCATTTATTAAAGTAGTCCAATCGTCAGATTTTAAAGCAGACGACTCTCTACCACGACTTTTCTGCTTTTCTAACTGTGCAATAAATTCACTTACATTATAAGTGTATCCTTTTTCACGTAGAATTAAATCGGTTAAATCTTCAGGAAAACCATAAGTATCTTTTAATTCAAAAACTTTAGCACCTAAAACCTCTTTCCCTTTAGTTGTTTCTATTATTCGGTCTAACAATAATAATCCTTGATCTAAAGTTCTTAAAAAAGACGTTTCCTCTTCTTTAATAACATTTTCTATAAGCTGTTTTTGAGCCTTTAGCTCTGGGAAAGCCTCTCCCATTTTACTACTCAATACTTCTACAAGTCTATAAATAAATGGCTCCTTTTTTTCTAAAAAAGTAAAACCATAACGCACAGCACGACGTAAAATTCTACGTATTACGTAACCTGCTCCTGTATTGCTTGGTAATTGACCATCTGCAATCGAGAACGCTACAGCACGAACGTGATCGCTAATTACGCGAATAGCAATATCTGTTTTCTCGTCTTTATTATATTCTTTATCTGTAATGGTTTCTATTTCACGAATAATTGGTGTAAAAACATCTGTATCGTAATTAGATTTTACATCCTGCATAACCATACATAAACGCTCGAATCCCATTCCAGTATCGATATGCTTATTTGGTAAGTTTTCAAGCGAACCGTTAGCTTTACGGTTATACTCCATAAATACTAAGTTCCATATTTCTACAACTTGAGGATGGTCCATATTTACTAGATCCTTACCATCTACTTTCGCTTTTTCTTCTGGAGTACGAATATCTACATGTATTTCGCTACAAGGTCCGCAAGGGCCTTGCTCTCCCATTTCCCAGAAGTTATCTTTTTTATTTCCTTTTAAGATGCGATCTTCAGAAATAAATTGCTTCCAAATATCGTAAGCTTCTGTATCCATTTTAAGGTTATCATTATCATCGCTCCCTTCAAAGACAGTAACATATAAAATGTCTTTATCTATTTTATAAACATCAACTAAAAGCTCCCAAGCCCAAGCAATAGATTCTTTTTTAAAATAATCTCCAAAAGACCAATTCCCTAACATTTCGAATAAAGTATGATGATAAGTATCATAACCAACTTCTTCTAAATCGTTATGCTTACCTGACACACGTAAACATTTTTGACTATCTGTTAAACGTGTGTTTTTAGGTTCTCCATTCCCTAAAAAGTATTCTTTAAAAGGCACCATTCCAGCATTTACAAACATTAACGTTGGATCATCCTTTAATACCATTGGTGCAGATTGCACAATGCTGTGTTTCTTTTTTTCGAAAAAACTTAAAAATGTAGAGCGAATTTCTTGAGACTTCATATAGTATTGTTAATAATCTTGTTTAGCTAATCGCGAACGTTAGAAAACAATTTATATATTTGTTTTACGTTTTTAAATAATGTAGCTTAATTTTGAGCTTCATTTAACTGCAAAAATAGTATAATTTACATAATGAGTAAGGTAAAATATTATTATGATTCTGATACTTTGTCGTATCGCAAAATAGCACGTAAAAAACGTCGTACTTTTAAGTACCTTTTAGCTTTTTTATTTTCCTCGGCTTTATTAGCCTTTTTCTTTGTTTTTTTGGGGAGTCAGTTTTTTGAATCTCCAAACGAAAAAGCATTAAAACGTGAATTAAGCAACATGCAATTACAGTTCGATTTATTGAACAAAAAAATGACTGAAGCAGAGACTGTACTTGCTAATGTAGAAGACAGAGATAACAATATTTACCGTTTATACTTTGAATCTAATCCTATTCCAGAAGAACAACGTAAAGCAGGTTTTGGTGGTGTAAACAGATATAAAGCCTTTGAAGGTTTTGATAATTCTAAACTGATAAAAGAGAGTAATAAACGTATAGATATTCTTCAAAAAAGAATAGTTGTACAATCTAAATCTTTAGATGAAATTGCTATTTTAGCTGAAGAAAAAGAAAAATTCCTAGCTACTATTCCGGCTATTCAACCTGTTAACAATGAGGATTTAACACGAATGGCTTCTGGTTATGGTATGCGTACTGATCCTTTTAATAAAACCCGAAAAATGCATTGGGGAATGGACTTTACTGCGCCTCGAGGCACTCCTATTTATGCAGCTGGCGATGGTGTTGTGGAACGCGCAGATAGTAACAGTTCTGGTTATGGAAACCATATTAGAATAGACCATGGCTACGGTTATGTCTCATTATATGCTCACCTGTACAAATATAATGTTGGCAAAAACCAAAAAGTAAAGCGTGGAGATTTGATAGGTTTTGTTGGGAGTACAGGTCGTTCTGAAGCTCCACATTTACACTACGAAGTTTTTAAAGATGGAGAGCGTATTAACCCAATTAACTTCTATTACGGTAGTCTAACTGCCGAAGAATATAGCAAACTGCTTGACCGTTCTTCTATAGAAAATCAATCTTTAGATTAATGCAAATTGACCTTCCAGAAAAACGATATTATGCTATAGGCGAAGTTGCCAAAGCTTTTGGTGTTAACACTTCATTAATTAGATTCTGGGAAAAAGAATTTGATGCTTTAAAACCTAAAAAAAACGCTAAAGGCAATCGTAAGTTTACTCCTGAAGACATAAAAAATCTTCAGTTTATATATCATTTAGTAAAAGAACGTGGCTTCACTTTAGAAGGTGCAAAAATTCATATTAAAGAAGAAAAGCAGAAAAGCCTTACTAATTTTGAAATTATTAGTAAATTAGAAGGTGTTAAAGCGCAACTTTTAAAATTAAAAAATGAACTTTAAAGAATTACCAGAGAACACAACTAAAAAATCGAATACTATGAAAAAATGGATAATTCCAGTAGCTGTAATAGTGCTAATAGCATTATGGTCTATGAGTGTAAATAACACAGCAGTAAGTCTAAAAGAAAGCGCTACAAAAACTTGGGGAGATGTAGAAAGCTCATATCAAAGACGTAGCGATCTTATTGGTAATTTAGTAAATACAGTAAAAGGTGCTGCTGATTTTGAAAAAAGCACACTTGAAGCCGTGATTAATGCTCGATCAAAAGCAACGGCTGTAAATATCGATCCTTCAAACATTACACCAGAGCAATTAGAGCAATTTAATAAAGCACAAAGTGGTATGAGTAGTGCTTTATCTCGATTATTAGTTACTGTGGAACGCTACCCAGAGCTAAAAGCAAATCAAAATTTCTTAGAGCTTCAAAGTCAATTAGAAGGAACAGAAAACCGTATTAATGTTGCAAGAGATCGCTTTAATGAAAAAGTAGAACCTTATAATAAACACGTAAAAACATTACCTAATAAACTAGTAACTGGCTTTATGGGATTTGATCAAATGGCCTATTTCAAATCTGAAGCTGGTGCAGAAAATGCTCCTGAAGTCGAATTTGATTTTAGTAATTAAAATAGCTTATGCAAAACTCAGTAGAAGCATTTTTAACTACTATAGAAGAACAAGAGGTTGTTGCTGCCATTCGTGAAGCTGAACAACAAACTTCGGGTGAAATAAGAGTACACATAGAAAACACTTATAAAGGCGACATAGAAACGCGTGCATTAGAAGTGTTCTCTATTTTAAAAATGCAAAGAACTGAATTACATAATGCAGTACTTATATATCTAGCAGTAAAAGACAAAGCTTTTGCTATTTATGGAGATAGAGGTATTAACGCTGTTGTTTCCGATTCTTTTTGGGACGACACAAAAAAAGTAATACAAAATCATCTTAAAAACGGCAACCGCAAACAAGCTTTGGTAGATGGTGTTTTACTTGCTGGACAGCAATTAAAAGACTATTTCCCTGTTTCCAAGAATGACAGAAATGAGTTAAATAATACCATTTCTAAAGGATGATTATTAGTTCGCAGTATTCAGTCAACAGTCAGCAATACTTACTTGCAGCAAAAAACCACTCGGTAAAAGTGTTTCTTTTATTGTTGTTTCTATTCTCTCAGCTTACATTCGCTCAGTTTGAAATTCCTGATACGCCTTCAATAAATAATGGAGGACAAACTAGTGTGTATGATTATGTTGGATTACTTCAGCCTGGTCAAAAAACAGCTTTGGAGAACAAACTTGTAAAATATTCTGACACTACCTCAACACAAATAGTAGTAGCAATCATTCCTTCAACCAATGGTGAATATATTAACTATTTAGGAGCTCAATGGGCAGATAAATGGGGAATTGGAGACAAAGACAAGGATAATGGTATTTTTATACTACTTGCTCGAAACGATCGAAAAATTAGCATTAGCACAGGTTATGGTACAGAGCATTTAATGACAGATGCTATGTCTCGTCGTATTATTGAACGTGACATTATTCCTTATTTTAAACAAAACGATTATTACGGTGGACTAAATCGTGGAGCAGATGCTATTTTTGAAGTTATGCAAGGCGAATACCAAGGTTCACGACAAAGTGAAGGTGGCGAATTTCCATTTGGTGCTGCTTTATTTCTATTTATAGTTTTCATTATTATACTAATCTCTATTTCAAAAAACAGAAGAGGTGGAAATGGGACTGATAATTTTGGAGGAGGAAGCAATACAACTCGTGACATTCTTGAGGCAATCATATTAAGCAACTCTGGACGTGGAGGCTACAGAAGTGGCTCTGGTGGTTTTGGAGGCGGCTTTGGCAGCGGAAGTTCTTCTGGAGGAGGCTTTGGAGGCGGCTTCGGTGGAGGTGGTTTTGGCGGAGGTGGTGCTTCTGGTGGATGGTAAGTTGAAGTAGGCAATAAATCAGTTATTCTGTTTACTGTTTTACTTGAATATATTTACTTAAACAGATATACTGTTACTATATATTCTAAGTCTTTTTAAAATGAAAAAACTCATCTTTCTTTTTGGATTTCTAGTACTTATTTCTTGCAAAAAGAACACTAAAGAAGCGTTTGTGAATCAAGTTGTGATTCAAGACAATAGTGATTTTTTTACAAAGACTGAAGAACAAAAACTTTCAGAAAAAATTATTAATTACGAAAAACTATCTACCAACCAAATTTGCGTTTACACTATAGATTCTGTTCCTAATAATGAAACAGCTCTTTATCACGCATCTAATCTTGCTAATAGTCTTGGTGTTGGCACAAAAGAAAAGAACAATGGATTATTGATCTTGATTTCGCGTTACGATAGAAAAATGGCAATTGCTACTGGCTATGGAACTGAGAAAATAATTACAGATCCAATTGCTAAAACAATTATTGAACAAACTATTGTACCAAGGTTTAAAGACAGCCTTTATTTTGAAGGTATAAATAATGGTTTAGATTCTATTATTAAGAAATGGAAGTAAATTAATTAACCTTTGTTTTATAATACCAAATTTTATTTATAATTAACCACTCGATATTCAATACGTGTGTTTTTATTATAGTAATCATTACACGAAACTTTATTAGGACAGTGTTTTAGTGGTTTCAAATTTCCATAGGCTGAAATTAGTAATTGCTTTGTATTTATATCTTGAGTTTTCAAATAACTAACCAATGCTTTCGCATTTTGAATTGATCTTAATTCATTTATAGAATCTGACTTATTAGAATAATAATGAGAAAGCAACTCTACAGTATATCCTTTTTTAATAATCTTAATTAGCTTTCTTTTTATTGTCAATCTATCTTCGTCATTTAAAACACCTTTACTTAAATTTTCAAGTGCTAGAATATTCTTGGTTTGAACTAAATCGCAATCAATTTTTTTCCACTCTTGTTTTTTCCCACTATCCTTGATGCATCTCACGTAACATTCTCCAGGCTGCGGGTTTTTAGGTAAATCTTGAGAAAAACCTAAGCCACAGAAACAAAACAGTATTAAACCAATATAAAATTTCATATTTACTAATTAATTATTGGCTTTATAGCACCAAATTTTTTTTTCATTATCATAAACCCAGCTAACATTTAGCTTAGGAGCTATATTAATCACGCGATATTCGACACGTGTATTTTTATTATAATAATCTGGACATGAATTACTATTAAAACAACTAGTTAATGGCTTAGAGCTTCCGTAAGTAGAAATTAATAATTGTTTAGTATTTACACCCTGAGTTTCTAAATAACTATATAATGCTTTGGCATTTTGAATAGATCTCAATTCGTTTATAGAATCAGATTTATTTGAAAAATAATGTGAAAGCAACTCAACTGTATAACCTTTATTAATAATTTTAATTAACTTTCTTTTTATTACCTTTCTGTCTTTATCTTTAAAAACACCAGTTTTAAGGTTTTTTAAATTTAAAATGTTTTCTTTTTGAACTAAATCGCAATCTATCTTTTTCCACTCTAATTCCTTACCATTAGCCTCTAGACATCTCGCATAACATACTCCAAGTTGTGGGTTCTTAGGTAAATCTTGAGAAAAACCTAGACCACAAAAACTGAACAATATTAAAACTAAATAAAATCTCATGTTACAAGTTAATCAAAAAAGTACATATTGTTATCTTTAGACTCTCCTTTAGATCCTAAACTATTAAACTTCCAACTAAAACTTAACATAAAGTATTGCTCTAACACTGTACTTTGCGAATCTTGAATATAATCTTGTGTTGCCACACGTCTAGCATTAGTGTTTTGGTTTAATAAATCGTACACTTTTAATGTTACTGCTCCTTGATCCTTTAACACAGAATACGCCAAAGTTGAATTCCAGAACCATGCCGTTTTTTGAAAACCATCTGCGATATTTGGATTATAATTAAAACTAATATCGTTACGCCATTCTAACTTTTCAGGAAGAAAAGTAGCTGTTCTAATTCCTGCATCATGACTTGTAAAATTTCTGTCATCGAAAGCTTCGATATCATAAGTGTTTTTAGTAAAAGTAATTCTGTAATATGGTTTAAATTCTAAAACTTTATCCCAAATAAAATCAACACCAATATTTGGTGTAACCGAAGTTACATTACTAGCATACTGCACATCATTATTAAAGTTTATGTTTTTTGATAAATTAGTCCAAGCTCCCGCTTTAAATTTTATTTTTCTAATAGAATCTAACTTAAAATCTTTACTATAACGACCATATAAGCCTACATTATAATTACCATCTACATTTTCGTAAGTAGTAATTCTTTTTAATGTTTCTGGATCTACTGTTGTTTTAGAGATTACTTGATTATTTGTTATTTCTGCATTTGCATTTAAATACAAACCTGTTTTCTTTTGCCAATCGAAACCATTATAACCAATGTATACTCTATGACTCTTTTCGGGCTCTAAATTTGAATTACCTACGATAGTGTTTAATGGATTAGAAACATCTGTAAATGCTTGCAATTGTCTTAATGCTGGCGGATTATTACTTAATCTATAATTAGCATAAATAGACGATTTTGGACTAAAACGATAATTTACATAAGAGCTAATTTGCATGTTATTAAAATCTCGTTCTACATTAAACTCAGGTCTCAATAAATCTTCATTTTTAAGTGTACGCATATTATAACTTAACTTAAAACGACTTGAAAACTTCTCACCTTTATAACTTAAAGCAACTCCAGGAATACTTCTAGAATCTGTATATTCGAAATCTGTACTTAATTCAGTATTAAAATCTGAATACTCTTGAGAGGTTGCGTTAAAATCGAATGTGCTTTCTCTATTTTCGTCTTTATCACGTGCATATTCATATTCAAAATTCAAGAATAACTTCTTATCAACCAATGGTAATCTATAAGTTAACTCTGCACTTAAACCTTTACTATTTTTATCTCCATCTGTAAATTGATTTCTATTAATAGTTTCTGGATTAGTACCAAATACTTCGGTATTAGAACTAAGGAAATCATCGCTCTCATTTTTATTAATACTGTTTTCTAATTCAAAACGTAAAAACGCTCCTTTACTTCCAAAACGTTTAGTCACACTCAACTCGTTAGAAAAATCTCTCCCTATACTTTCCACATTTGAGTTAACAGCAGATTGATTGGTAAGCACTCTATCTTCATCTAAAGTCTCATCACTACTATTATATAATGTTTTACTCTTAGAATAGTTAAATGATGGTGCTATATTAATTTGAAAAGTTGAATCTGTTTCAATTTCAAAGTCGAGGTTTGCTGTATGGCTGTCTGTATCATTATCTGAATTTGATGATGAATTTGTAAAGAATCGAGAGTCTGATAAAATAGTTTCACGTTGAGAAGAAGATTCGTTTTCAGAGTTACTAGAAGAATAAAAGTAATCTCCAGAAACATCCGTTTTCTCTCCTATTTTATCGGCATAATTTAAACCTGTATTTTGTGAAGTAGTAATACCTGCTCCTCCTCCAAAAGAGCGTCCTCCAATTGAAAAAGAACCGTTACTATTCCAAGAAGTACTACCTCCACGACCAAACATTTTAGAGATTTCTCCAAAACTAAATCCTGGTGAATTAGTGTTATTACCTCCAGCCAATACACTTATACGTTGGTCGTTATCAAATATATTAATCATACCAGCAAACTCATAGCGCTCATCTGTTCCTGCTCCAGCAGAAACTCTACCAAATACACCTTTATTATTCTCTTCTTTTATAGTAAGGTTTATTGTTTTGCTTTCCTTATCTCCAGCTTCGCCAGAAAAAGCTTCTGCTTTAGTTTTGGTATCTACAATCTGAATTTTTTCAATAATATCCTTGGTCAAATTTTTAGTTGTAATAGAAGGATCGTTTCCAAAGAAAGGCTTTCCGTTTACTAAAATTTTATTTACTTCTTTACCATTAACCTTTATCTTCCCTTCTTCATCTATCTCAACACCTGGTAGCTCTTTAAGTAAATCTTCAACATTCGCATCCTTTTTTGTTTTAAACGATTTAACGTTAAACTCTAAAGTGTCTTTTTTTATGGTTACTGGAGCAGTAGACCTAAGCACAACCTCGTCTAAAGCGTTTGAAACCTCTAAAGAAATGGTTCCAATATCTTGAACGTCCTTATCCATTTTTACTTTCTTAAAATAGGTTCTATAACCTACGTAAGAAACGTAAAGGTTTAAATACTCATCTGCAGTAGTGTTCTCTAGTGAAAACATTCCATCTTTATCCGAAATAGTATAAGTTACTAAAGAACTATCTTTTACTCGTTGTACAAAAACCGTAGCAGCTTCCATTGGATACTGGTCGTCTGCAGCAACTAATTTACCTGTAACTTTAAAATCTTGAGATTGAGAGAATGAGAATGACACACATAAGAGTGTTGCAAAAAACAGTAGTTTGCGCATGGTTGGATTGGTTTATTGATTGATGATTATGTTAAGCGTAAAATTTAAAAACGAAAGTACTATAGTTATAGTATGAAAATCTTAAAGAAAATATAAAATTTCAATGTACTATGTTATTTATTAAATAGATATCAAAAAATAAGAACAGTAATTTCTAATATGTTTTTTATAAGTCTCAACATTAATTTTGCCTACATCACAACTAAACACTAATAGTATAACAAAAAAATAATAAAGGGAGGACCGTTAAATCATTAATTAAAACAGCCTAGAGTGCATCTACTAGATATTTAAAAATAAAAAAATGAAGCTTTTATTTAGTTATTAATTAAATAAAAGCTTCATTTTAATTTACTATTCCATTTCTAAATTTTTATCTAGAATATAAATGCAATACACATTTTTTACACTTATTTTTTACGCAAGTAAACGCTAATTGGCACACCCTTAAAATCGAATATGTCGCGTAATTTATTTTCTAAGAAACGCTTGTAAGGCTCACGAACATATTGTGGTAAATTACAGAAGAATGCAAATTGCGGTTGCGCTGTTGGCAACTGCATAATGTATTTAATTCTTACAAATTTACCTTTGTAAGCTGGTGGTGGATAATTTTCTATTATTGGTAAGAACGTGTCATTTAAAACACTTGTTTTAATTTTCTTGGTTCTGTTTTTATAAACATCAACAGCAGTTTCTATTGCTTTATAAATACGTTGTTTTGTTAATGCCGAAATAAACACAATTGGCACATCTGTAAACGGTTCGCATTGTTGGCGAATATGTTTTTCGAATGCAATAGTTGTTTTATGGTCTTTTTCTACTAAATCCCATTTATTAACTAATATAACAATCCCTTTTCTGTTTCTTTGAGCCAACCAAAAGATGTTTTGTACTTGCCCATCGAAACCTCTATTAGCATCGACAACTATCAAACAAACATCTGCATGTTCAATAGCTCTAACACTTCGCATTACAGAATAGAATTCTAAATCTTCTTTTACTTTAGATTTTTTTCTAATTCCAGCAGTATCTACTAAATTAAAATCGAAACCGAAACGATTGTATTTGGTATCTATAGAATCTCTTGTAGTTCCTGCAATATCAGTAACTATATATCTTTCTTTTCCAATTAGAGCATTTATAAAAGAAGATTTTCCAGCATTAGGACGACCAACTACTGCAAATCTAGGTAATTCGTCTACTTCTTCTTCTTGTTCTTTTTCTGGAAGTGCTTCAACTAAAGCATCTAATAAATCTCCAGTTCCACTTCCATTTATACTTGCAACTGTAAAATAATTCCCTAAACCTAAACTATAGAACTCTACAGCATCTTCGGCACGTTTTCCGTTATCTACTTTATTAACAACTAAAAAAACCGGCTTTGTAACTTTACGAAGTAATGTGGCAACATCTTCATCCATTCCTGTAATTCCGTCTTCGACATCTACCATAAATATAATAGCATCTGCTTCATCGATAGCCAACTCTACTTGTTTATCTATTTCAGCTTCGAAAATATCATCACTTCCTTTTACATAACCTCCTGTATCGATTAAGGAAAACTCCTTACCATTCCAGTCACTTTTCCCGTAATGACGATCTCTTGTAACACCACTTACGGCATCTACAATGGCCTCACGACGTTGAATTAAACGATTAAAAAATGTTGATTTTCCAACATTAGGTCTTCCTACAATTGCTACTATATTACTCATATCTTTTGTTTTAGTCTGCATTACATATCCTGTAAGCGCCTGCAAAGGTAGTGTTTAGTTATAGAATTTGTTTATTTATTTTTAATTAGCTAAAAAATGACTTTTTTGAGTCTATTATTAGTCTTTTTATCTGTGCTTAGAAACACTATTCTATTCAAAAAACCTTTACGAAGACCTAAAAACACTGACTATTAGTAGAATCCAAAAAAAATAAAACTGAGTTCAATAAAAAAAATGTAAATTGAATTTTTAAAACTCTAAAAATGTCCTTAACAAACGAAATAGTATTAAGACCGCGTTTTAAATTTGATATTAACGAGGAAAATAATACACTTTTAAAACTTTTTGAAGACACTAAAAACACACAAACTAGTTTTATTGTTTCTCGAGTAGACGACCATGTTTTTATTAAAATACCTAAAGCGAAACAGCACTTTTGGTCTCCGCAATTACATTTAGAAATTAATAAAAATGAAGACAGAAACAACAGTACTCTTTATGGATTGTTTGGTCCAAACCCAACCGTTTGGACGCTTTTTATGTTTCTACACTTTGTGGTTATTGGCTTGTTTTTAGGTTTTGGTATTTGGGCTTATGCTAATTGGTCTTTAGAATCAGATTATTCTATTCAATTATTTATAAGCTTTTTAATGGTACTAATCTGGTTCATCCTTTATTTTGGAGGAAGAATGGGTAAAAAAACTGGAACAGACCAAATGCATGAACTGCATCACTTTATGCGAGACACACTAAGAGACCAAGATATTCACGCAGAAAACAACTAATTATTGATTGTATCCAAAACGCTTTAACTGTCTTTGGTTACTTCTCCAGTTCTTGTTTACTTTAACGTATAGCTCTAAGTGAATTTGCTTTCCAAAGAATTTTTCTAAATCTTTTCTAGCCTCTACTCCAACTCTTTTTAAAGCAGAACCTTTGTGACCTATAATAATTCCTTTTTGCGTTTCGCGTTCTACCATAATTACAGAACGAATTTTAATGATTTTTTCTTCTTCAAAAAATTCTTCGGTATCTATTTCTACTGCGTAAGGAATTTCCTTTTTGTAATGTATTAATATTTTTTCACGAATGGTTTCATTTATAAAAAAACGCTCTGGTTTGTCAGTTAACTGGTCTTTTGGATAATAAGGAGGAGACTCTGGAAGTAATTCAATAATTCTATCGAATACTTCTTTTACATTAAATCCTTCTAAAGCAGAAATAGCAATAATTTCAGCATTTGGCACTTTCTCTGCCCACAATTGTACTTGTTCTTCTAATTGTGTTTGATCGGATTGATCGATCTTATTTAATAATAATAAAACAGGTATTTTGGCACTCGTAATTTTCTTAAAAAAAGATTCATCTTTTAATTCTTTCTCACCAATTTCTACCATATAGATAAGCAAATCTGCATCATCGAAAGCCGACTTTACAAAATCCATCATAGAAGCCTGTAACTCGTAAGCTGGTTTTATAATCCCAGGAGTATCACTTAATACAACTTGAAAATCTTCACCATTTACAATACCCAAAATACGATGCCTTGTCGTTTGCGCTTTAGATGTGATAATCGATAATTTCTCACCTACAAAGGCATTCATTAATGTCGATTTACCAACATTAGGATTACCAATAATATTTACAAAACCTGCTTTATGACTCATTATATTCTATTTAATAGACTGCAAAGTTACGACCTTGGTTTATTTATTCCTCTATCGTACATAACAATACTTCCAGCAACTGAAACATTTAAGCTCAATTCGCTTTTAAATTTAACTAAAAAATGACTTTTCTCTATTGCTTGTTTTGATAAACCATGATCTTCTGCACCTAACAAATATACGCAACGTCTTGGATGGTGAAATGTTTCTAAATCTACTGCAGTATCATCTAACTCAACACCAACCAATCTAGCTCCTTTTGGGATGTTATTATAGAATTCTTCAAAATCATCATAATGAAAATAAGGCATTGATTTTACAGCATTATGTGTATCGCAAGCCTGTTTAGCATAGCGGTTTCCAATAGTGAAAATATAACTAGCTCCTAAATTTTGGGCAGTTCGCCAAAGGACACCTAGATTTTCTGGTGTTTTACCATTTTGTATACCTATTCCAAAATATTCGTTTTCGAAGTTATCAATCATTTTACAAAAATATAAAAGTTATGTAACTTAGTGAAAAGGAATAATTATTAAATTGTAAGAAAAATTGAAAGATGAAAAACATAGAGACAGAAACCAAAGACTACTGGACACAACGTTATAATGAAGAAAAAACCGGCTGGGATATTGGCTACCCATCTAAGCCTTTAAAAGCATATTTTGACCAATTAGAAAACAAAGAATTAACCATTTTAATCCCAGGAGCTGGTAATGCTTATGAAGCTGAATATTTATACAATAACGGATTTAAAAATGTATTTATTTTAGATATTTCTGAAGTTCCTCTTGCAGCTTTTAAAAAAAGAAATCCAGACTTCCCTGAAACTCAATTAATACAAGGTGATTTTTTTACTCACAACACTACTTACGATTTAATTATAGAACAAACCTTTTTCTGTTCTTTTCCTCCTATAGAAGAAACTAGGATAACTTATGCAAAGCAGATGTTTCATTTACTAAACACAAATGGGAAATTAGTTGGCTTATGGTTTGATTTCCCACTTACAAACGATTTAGAAAAACGTCCTTTTGGTGGTGATAAAGCATTGTATTTATCTTACTTAAAGCCTTACTTTATGGAGAAAATTTTTGAAACCTGTTATAATTCTATTCCAGATAGAAATGAATTGTTTGGTATTTTTATGAAGCTATAAATAAATTACTTATTATTTTTTAGGCGGATAACCTTTCAGCATTTTTTCTACAATGGCTTGAAAACGTGCTTCTCGTTTTTCTGGCTTTTGGTTTTGCTTAAATCCGCTTTCGCTTATCGCTTGCCAAAACAGTCCTGTTTTAGATTCGTCTACAAACTCGACTGTAATTTGTCTATTTATATTAGGTTGACCAATTGGAATACCAACCGAAACTCCACCACCAAATCCACGGTTTCCACCACCAACTCCTACTCCAACAGTGTTTCTAGATTGCTCTTGAAACTCATCGCTTTTAATGTCTATTAAAAAACTTGCATTATCAGTTTTTTGCAAACCCATTGTATTGAGCTTAGTTTCTAGTGCAGATATCAAGCGTTTCTCGTCTAACTCGTTTAAACCAGATTCTATGTTACTGAAAAAATTATAAGTTTTATAGTTTTCAAAATTTGTAGATTTCTCGTAGTCGTAGTTTACATAGATTGGCGCACAAGAGGTAACCCACAATACTAAAAGTAGAATTTTAAAATATTTCATAGCTGCTTTTTTATAAAAATATGCAAAAATAATACCATTTACTACACCTGTTCAACCGTTCGTCATAATTTTAACTTTTTAATATCATTTGCTTTTAATATTTGATGCATAATTACTAAATTACACACTACATGACACTTTATAAAAAAACACAATACGGAAAATTAATAACTGGAATTATAAGTATAGTTGCTATTTCTATAGTTACTCTTTTTATTCTACAAACCGGAAGCAACCCAATACCTTTATCTGTTTTTGTAATTCTTATGTTACTCTTCCTTTTAATTGGTTTAACATTTTATAAATTAACCATTACAATTGATAGCGAAAAAATAGAAGCTAAATTTGGAATAGGATTTCTTAAACGTTCGCTAAAAATTAAAGATATTAATTACGATTCTATAGAAAACATTAAAACACCTGCTCTTTATGGTATTGGTATTAGATTGACACCACATGGCTTACTATATAATGTAAGCACTGGAAGTGCTATTAAAATAAAATCTAATTCGAAAACATTTTTTGTAGGTACTGACGATTTTGATATTATACATTCCGTTTTATTAAAACTAAAAATAGCATAAAAAAAGCCCTTAATTAAATTAAGAGCTTTTATATATATTTTGAAAAATTCTAAGAATTCAAAGCTCCCCAAAGTACATCTTTAAGTTCCTGTAAGCCTTGTTGTGCTACACTAGAAATAAACACATAAGGAATTGGTAACTCATTATCCAATTCTACTTTTAGCTCAGCTTGTAGTTCATCATCAAGCATATCGCATTTAGAAATAGCAATAAATCTATCTTTATCTAACATTTCTGGATTGTAACGACGTAATTCGTCTAACAAAATGTCGTACTGCTTTTTAATATCTGGCGCATCTGCTGGAATTAAAAACAATAAAACAGAGTTACGTTCTATATGGCGTAAAAAGTAATAACCAAGGCCTTTACCTTCTGCTGCTCCTTCTATAATACCAGGAATATCTGCCATTACAAAACTCTGAAACTCACGATGCTTTACAATACCTAAATTAGGTTTTAATGTAGTAAACTCGTAATCTGCGATTTTTGGTTTTGCAGAAGTAATTACAGATAATAGTGTCGATTTTCCTGCATTTGGAAAACCAACCAAACCAACATCTGCTAATAATTTAAGTTCTAAAGTAATATCCTTTTCTTCCATAGGAATTCCAGGCTGTGCATAACGTGGTGTTTGGTTTGTAGGCGTTTTAAAATGCCAGTTTCCACGACCACCTTTTCCTCCTAATGCTACAATACGTTCTTCACCTTCTTCGGTGATTTCGAAAAGAGTCTCATCGGTTTCAGTATCTTTAACTACTGTTCCTAGAGGTACATCTACATACATATCTTCTCCATCTGCACCAGTACTTCTTCCACTACTTCCACTTCCTCCATGACCAGCACGAACGTGTCTTTTAAACTTTAAGTGTATTAATGTCCAAAGATTAGTACTTCCTCTTAAAATCACGTGTCCTCCACGTCCACCATCTCCTCCATCAGGACCACCTTTAGCAAGATACTTTTCTCTATGTAAATGCGTAGATCCTTGACCTCCTTTACCAGAGGTTACATGCATTTTTACGTAATCAACAAAATTTCCTTCTGTCATAATTATTATCCTTTACTCAATTTTCGCTAATAAGCTATTATGCTTTTTTTATTCTCGTTTTTCTTCCAATAATAAAATATAAAATTGGTCCAAAAAAAGGTACAAGTAGTATTACTAATACCCAGATTATTTTATCGTTATTCTTAAAATTATTTAAAACAGCACTAATAATAGCTAAAACAAATAAAACTATGGATAACAACATTACAAACAGTAACATGAGCTGCAACACTCCAATGGAACTGTGTAATAAAACTAAATTTACTTTATAATTTATCTATACTAGCGCATAAACGCTTAGTAATAGCTTCAACACTACCAAAACCATCTACACCATAGTATTTATTTTGTGCAGAATAAAAATCTTTTAATATTGCAGTTTTTGTGTAATATTCTTTAATACGGTTTCTAATAATACTTTCGTTAGCATCATCTTTTCTTCCGCTAGATTTCCCACGTTCAAGAAGTCTTTCTACTAAAACTTCATCTTCAACCTCTAAAGCAATCATTGCATTAATTTGCGAATCTTTACTTTCCATAAGTTTATCTAAAGATTCCGCTTGTGCGTTAGTCCTTGGAAAACCGTCAAAAATAAAACCGTTAGCTCCTGCATTTTTCTCAACTTCAGCTTCAAGCATATCAATAGTTACTTGATCTGGTACTAACTCGCCTTTATCCATAAAAGATTTAGCTAAAGTCCCTAAAGCAGTTTCGTTTTTAATATTAAATCTAAATACGTCTCCTGTTGAGATATGTACAAGATTATACTTTTCCTTTAAAAAATTAGCCTGAGTTCCTTTACCTGCTCCTGGAGGACCAAATAATACTAAATTAGTCATGTGTTGCGTTGTTTTTAATTGATATACTTCTGGCAAGTCTCTTCCTAACCCATCGTAATCTAAGCCGTAGCCTACAATAAATTTATTAGGAATTTCTATACCAACGTAATGTAATTTAAAATCTTTTTTATATGCTTCGGGCTTGTAAAACAATGTTGCTATTAGCAATTGTTTTACACCTTCGTTTTTAAAAATCCTATGGATTTCGTGAAGCGTTTTTCCTGTATCGATTATATCTTCAAGAATAACTACTGTTCTACCTGTTAAGTCTTGAGTTAAACCAATTAAACGCTGAATATCGTCAGACGATTTCACACCTTCATAAGATGCTAATTTTATAAAAGTAACTTCACATGGTTTAGGATATTTTTTTACAAAATCGCTAACCACCATAAACGAACCATTAAGTACACCAATAAAAACAGGGATTTCATCTCCTAAATCGTTAGCCAAATCTGTAGCCATTTTAGACACAGCAGCATCAATTTCTTTTGCAGAAATAAAAGGCTTAAAATATTTGTCGTGTAGCTTAATCATTATATTCGTTTTATGAAAGTGGCAAAGATACGTATTTGTTAATCGAAATACGATTTTTGCATTATCATTTTAGGGCAGTTTCATATTATAAAATGTATTTTTGTATCTCTAATTTCAACAATAAAATGAACTATTTCTCTTCAAATTTTAAATTAGGTATTCTTGGTGGTGGACAGCTAGGTAAAATGATGCTTTACAATACCAGAAAATTCGATATCCAAACGTACGTTTTAGACCCAAGTAACGAAGCGCCTTCCAAAATGGCTTGTAACGCTTTCACTCAGGGTGATTTAATGGATTTTAATACTGTTTATAACTTTGGAAAACAAGTAGATGTTTTAACTTTCGAGATTGAAAACGTTAATGTAGATGCGCTTGAAAAATTAGAAAAAGAAGGTGTAAAAGTATATCCAAGTTCTAAAAACCTGAAAATTATTCAGAATAAAGCAAAGCAGAAATTGTTTTATTTAGATAAGAATCTACCGACTTCGGAATTTTCTCGATTTGCTTACGCTTCAGAAATTGAAGATGCAGTTTTAAATGGAGGTTTAGAATTTCCGTTTGTTTGGAAAAGTGCACAATTTGGTTACGATGGAACTGGTGTAAAAGTTGTGCGTTCAATGGATGATTTAAAAGATTTACCAAAAGGCGAATGCATTGCTGAAGAACTTATCGATTTTAAAAATGAGTTAGCAGTTATTGTCGCTAGAAATCCAGATGGAGAAGTAAAAACATATCCTGTTGTAGAAATGGAATTTCACCCAGAAGCCAACCAAGTAGAATATGTTATTTGTCCTGCAAGAATTCCTGCAGAAGTAGCGAAGAAAGCGCAAGACATTGCTTTAAAAGTATCTGAGGCGTTTAACCATGTTGGTTTATTAGCTGTAGAAATGTTTCAAACACAAGACGATAAAATTTTAATAAACGAAGTTGCACCAAGACCTCATAATTCTGGACATCAAACCATAGAGGCTAGTTACACTTCGCAATTTGAACAACATATTCGTGCCATATTAAATCTGCCTTTAGGTAAAACCGAAAGTAAAGTTGGAGGTATTATGGTAAACCTTGTTGGAGCAGAAGGTTATACAGGTGATGTTATTTATGAAAACATTTCAGAAATTATGAAAATGGATGGTGTTACTCCACATATTTATGGTAAAAAACAGACGAGACCGTTTCGTAAAATGGGACATGTTACTATTGTAAATGAAGATTTAAATACAGCACGTAAAATTGCTGAAGAAGTTAAGAAGACTATAAAAGTAATAAGTAAATAATTATGAGCAAAGTAGGCGTAATAATGGGAAGCGATAGCGACCTTCCAGTAATGCAAGAAGCAATAGATATATTAAAAAGTTTTGACATTGAAGTTGAAGTAGATATTGTTTCGGCACACAGAACACCAGAAAAATTATTCGATTACAGTAAAAACGCGCACACTCGCGGTATAAATGTAATTATTGCTGGAGCTGGTGGTGCAGCACATTTACCTGGAATGGTAGCTTCTTTATCACCTCTACCAATAATTGGTGTTCCTGTAAAAAGCAGAAACTCTATAGATGGTTGGGATTCTATTTTATCTATTTTACAAATGCCAGGAGGCGTACCTGTTGCAACAGTAGCTTTAAATGGCGCTAAAAATGCCGGTATTTTAGCAGCGCAAATAATTGGCTCTAGCGATCAAAGTGTTTTAGATAAAATTATAATGTATAAAGAAGAGTTAAAACTAAAGGTAAAAGCAGCTTCAAAGAAAATTAAATAGTTTAAAATATAAAAGCCCAGTCTCCTGAGCTTTTAATCGCTATTAATCTTTCTATATATGAATTTTATTCACATCAAAAAAACTTATCGCAAAACTCTTGAATTTAGATACTATTCTAATAATTAAATAAAAAAATACTTACTCAATCGATTAAAGGCAAAAATAAACGATTAACAACACTAAAGAGGTGGGAAATAACATTTATTATAAAAAAGGCATAAAAAAAAGCCTCAAATAAATCTGAGGCTTTTCATCGCTATTAATCAATAATTTTTAAGAGAGTAACCAACTCTCAAGAAAAAATCTGATGCAAATTTATAACTTATTTCGATTTTTTACATGTTTACTATCGAAATATACAAACAACAAAAACCATCTTACTGAAAATGAACATATTAACTACTATTTTTTCGACGAAATACAACTCGGCTCCATTCATTCGAATTGAAAATCAGGACTATAAGCCAGCAATTTTAAGTCTTATTGAAGAAACGAAGTCAGAAATTGACACAATAGTTACAAATACAGAAACGCCAACTTTCAAAAACACTATTGAAGCTTTAGAATTTTCTGGTCAGCAATTAGATCGTGTTACAAGTATTTTTTTTAACTTAAATTCTGCTGAGACTAGTGAAGAGATTCAAAAAATAGCTCAAGAAATATCTCCAATACTTTCAGAATTTGGAAACGACATTACTTTAAACGACCATTTATTTAAACGCGTTAAAGTTGTTTACGATATAAAAGAAAGTTTAAACCTAACTACAGAGCAACAAACATTATTAGATAAAAAATACAAAAGCTTTTCTAGAAATGGTGCCAATTTAAGTGAAGAAGACAAAACCAAACTTCGTGAAATAGATAAAAAATTGTCCAAATTAAAATTACAATTTGGAGAAAACATTCTAGCCGAAACTAATAAATACGAATTACATCTTACAAACGAAGACGATTTGTCTGGTTTACCGGATGGCGCAAAAGAAGCGGCAAAGCAATTAGCAGAAAGCAAAGAAAAAGAAGGTTGGTTAATTACTTTAGATCACCCAAGTTACATTCCTTTTTTAACCTATGCAGACAGTAGAAAACTTAGAGAACAACTTTCTAAGGAAGCCGGAAGTAAAGGTTTTAAAGGAGATACTTTAGACAACCAAGATATTGTATTAGACATTGTCAATCTACGTTTTGAGCGTGCTAACTTATTAGGTTATAAAACGCATTCTCATTTTGTTTTAGAAGAACGCATGGCTGAAACACCTGAAACTGTACTAAATTTCTCAAACGATTTGCTTGCTAAAGCAAAACCTGCAGCAGAAAAAGAATTTAAGAATCTTGAAGATTTCGCAAAAGACTTAGACGGAATAGACCGATTAGAAAAATGGGATTCTGCTTACTATTCTGAAAAACTGAAGCAAAAATTATTCAGTTTAGATGACGAGCAATTAAAACCATACTTTAAATTAGAAAACGTTATTGATGGTGCTTTTATAGTGGCTCAAAAACTTTTCGGGCTACAATTTGAAGAAATAAACGATATAGACAAATACCACGAAGAAGTATTAACCTATAAAGTAACTAACGAAAATGGAGACTTAGTTTCTATATTCTATGCAGATTTCTTCCCAAGAAAAGGAAAAAGAAATGGTGCTTGGATGACGAGTTATAAACCACAATTTATAAAAGATGGCAAAGAGGAAAGACCACACGTTTCTATTGTTTGCAACTTTACAAAACCGACAAAAAGCAAACCTTCTTTATTAACTTTTAACGAGGTCACTACGCTATTTCATGAGTTTGGTCATGCATTACATGGTATGCTTGCCAACACCGTTTACCCAAGTTTATCTGGAACAAGTGTGTTTTGGGATTTTGTAGAACTACCAAGTCAAGTAATGGAAAACTGGTGTTTCGAGCAAGAAGCTTTAGAGCTGTTTGCTAAACATTACGAAACTGGAGAAGTAATACCAATGGAGTTGGTAAACAAAATTAAAGAATCTGCAACCTTCCATGAAGGCATGCAAACGCTAAGACAACTTAGTTTTGGTTTATTAGACATGTCTTGGCATGGTAAAAACCCAACAAAAATTAATGATGTTAAAGCCTACGAAACCGAAGCTTTTAAAGACACAAACTTATTTCCTGATGTTAAAGAAAATTGTATGAGCACAGCTTTTGCTCACATTTTTCAAGGTGGTTACAGTTCTGGTTACTACAGTTACAAATGGGCAGAAGTATTAGATGCAGATGCTTTCGATTACTTTAAACAAAATGGCATCTTTAATAAGGAAATTGCCACTAAATTTAAAGACAACGTATTATCTCAAGGTGGAACAGAAAACCCTATGGTTTTATACAAACGTTTTAGAGGTCAAGAACCAAAACCTGAAGCATTGTTGAAACGTGCAGGATTGATTAAATAATTACCCTAAAGTTTTGAACTTAAAATAAAAGACACATTAAAGACGTTGAATTAAAAAGCAACGTCTTTTCTTTTTTATGAAACTACTAAGAATACTTTTTCATGTCTTTCTAATTTTAATCCTAACTGTATTTACGCAAGTTGGTGGCTTAATTTGGCTTATAACTTTAATAATTTGGAAATACAAAAACTGGAAAAAGAGATACGTATTTGCAATACTATATTTAGTTTGCAACTTACTAATCGTGCCTTCTTTATCAAAACACTTTGGGCGTGAACAATTACCTATTTCAAATGATAATTTAAAACCACGAAATTTATTCTATCCTTTATTCTTTAGAAATTATGTAACACCAGAACTAAAGGAGTTACTTATAAAATCTTCTGAAACATTAAAGACAGAAAACATTAAAATTACTTATTTAGATGCTAACTTCCCATTCTACAACGGATTTTCACTACTTCCTCACAGAAGTCATAACGATGGAAAAAAGATTGATATTAGTTTTATTTACAAAACAAAAGAAGGGCAAATAACAGATAAAAAACCAGCATTATCAGGTTATGGCATATACGTAATAGAGGAAAACTACAACACTATCAATTGTATTAAAAAAGGTTATTGGCAGTACGACTTTACTAAATATTTAACTTTAGGAGAAATTAATGATTTAGACTTTGACGCAATTAATACAAAAAAAGTTATCCTTACTTTTTTATCTCAAAATAAAACCCAAAAAATATTTATAGAACCTTATTTAAAAAAGAATCTGGGTTTAGTAAATTACTCCAAAATAAGATTTCATGGCTGTAAAGCGGTTAGACATGATGATCATATCCATTTACAAATAAAATAAACTTTCAATAATTACTGAAAGTTTAAAAATTTTAATATATTTGCTGTATGGAATATCAAGAAGCAAAAAACAAATTTATAAGTACTTGGGGAAGTTTAGGCTCTCTTTGGGGAATAAACAAGGCTATGGCTCAAATTCAATCTTTGCTTTTTATCTCAACAGAGTCATTATCCATGGAAGAAATCATGGAAGACCTTAAGATTTCTCGTGGTAATACATCTATGAATTTACGACAGTTAATGGATTGGGGAATTGTAACCAAAACTTTGGTTCCTGGAGAACGTAAAGAATTTTTTACTACCGAAAAAGATGTGCAAGAACTAGCAAGAGTTATTGCAAAAGAAAGAAGTAGACGCGAAATTAAACCAGTAATTAAAGTTCTTAGTGAAGTCTCATCTATTAAAGATGATGGCTCTAAAAAAACACAAGAACTAATTAAACAAACTAAAGCTTTACACGAATTAACAGAAACTATGGATTTAATGATTAACAAATTAGTAGACCAAAAACAAAACTGGATTACTAAGTCTGTTCTAAAATTATTCAAATAAAAAAATTTAAATAAAACTTTCAATTTTTTCTGAAAGTTTAAAATAATTAGAAATCATGAAACTATCATTTAAAATCACAAAAATCACAAAAATCATAAACTTTATTGCTTTACTATTTGTACTACTTGGTCCTTACGGAATAGCAATTACAGGAGGATTACAGGTATTATCTGGTATAATATTTATACTATTATTTCCAAAAAACAAGCTCATCTACATTTATTTTGGATTAGTAATTTTCTTCTTTTTAATATGGAATGGTGGTTTCGATTGGTTCTTTTTACTACCTGCTTTTTTAGTATGTTTTCTAACTTATATTATTCATACACAAAAACTAGAACCTCAACAAAACATAATAACTACGGAATAATATTAAAATTTTAAAGTTTTTCAACATGAAAGCAATAACACTAAATCACTTAGAAAAAATAGAGCAAACAAAAATAGAAATGATAGATTTCTATGATAGTGCAACCAATGATTATGAGTTTTGGAGTAAAGACTTAAACATGCATTTTGGTTATTATGTTCCTTTTAAAAACAATCCGTTTGCAAGAAACACCATGCTTAACGAGATGAATAACCAAGTATTAAACCGTTTAAACATCCCTAAAGATAAATCTAACTTAATAGACTTGGGTTGTGGTGTTGGTGGCACTATACGTTATGCTCTAAAAAAACACAAGAACTTAACTACATTTGGAGTCACACTTTCTAGTTTTCAAGTTAAAAAAGGCAATGCGTTATTAAAAGAAAAAAAAGGTACTATTATAAATGAGAATTATAATAACACATCGTTTCAAACAAATACTTTCGATTCTGCTTTAGCAATAGAGAGTTTGTGTCATTCTGGGCACAAAAAGGAATCTTTGCAAGAGGCTTATCGTGTTTTAAAACCTGGAGGACGTTTTGTAATAGCAGATGCATTTCTTAAAAAAGAAGAAAGCGAATTATGTTATGGTGCAAACTATTCGCATCGTAGACTTTGCGACCATTGGAGCTTAACAAATTTAGGGTCAATAAATAATGTAAAAAAAGATTTAGAGCGCTCAGGTTTTAAAAACATAACAATAGAAGATATTTCTTTTAGGGTTGCACCTTCTGTATTACATGTCCCTTTTGCAATCGTTGGATTTATTTTAAAAAAAATAGTTGCTTTGAATTCTATAAAAAGAGAAAGTTTACATAATCTTAAAGGTTCATTTTATGCATTATTATCTGGATTACACATGAAGAGTTTTGGATATTATATTATAAGTTGCACAAAATAGACAAATAATGAAGCGTTCAACACTACATAAAATGATTACCATTATCCTAGCTTCTGTTTGGCTTATAAATGGATTGTATTGTAAAATACTAAATAAAGTACCAAGACACGAAGCTATTATAGCACACATTCTAAATACTGAACATTCAAGAATATTAACTATTACTATTGGATTATCAGAGGTTTGTATGGCTATTTGGGTATTAACACAATACAAGCAAAAATGGAATGCTATAATACAAATTGCTATAGTATTAATCATGAATATTATTGAGTTTACTCTAGTTCCAGAATTACTATTGTGGCATAAATTCAATATTGTTTTTGCTTTATTGTTTGCTGCAATAGTATACCTAAATAGCTTTCATTTTAATAAAAAAGAAAATAACAACCATGCTACCAAAGCTTAAAAATCATCCTTTTGCTGTACAGGCTTTTTTTAAAAGCTCTACAGTTTTAACTTTTGCAGTACCAAAAGAGCAATTACAAGACCTAATTCCAGAGTGTTTAGCTCTAGATACTTTTAAAGACAAATGGGCTTTTGTTGCAGTTGCAATGGTACAAACAACAGGTTTAAGACCTAAAGGCTTCCCTAAATTTATGGGAAACGATTTCTTTTTAATTGGTTACCGCATATTTGTACGTTACACCAACAAAAAAGGCAAGAACTTACGTGGTTTATATATAATAAAATCTGAAACAGATAAAAAGAAAATGGCATTTATTGGTAATGTTTTTACTCACTATAATTATACAACTACAGATGTAAATCTAAAAACAACAAAAGATAAAACTGAAATATCCTCTAAGCATTCAAACTTTAATATATCACTAAACAACTTAGAAAAAGAGGCTAAACTGCCATTAAATTCTCCTTTCGAGAATTGGAAAGAAGCAAGACGCTTTGCTGGCCCACTTCCTTTTACTTTTACTTATAATGAAGAGACTAAAGAAGTTTTAATAATTCAAGGTGTAAGACAAAACTGGACGCCTAAGTCAATTAAAATTGAAGATTACTCTATAGGTTTCTTAAACACTTTAAATCTTAAAAACCATGTTTTAGCAAATGCTTTTGTAATAGAAAACATTCCATACCAATGGAAAAAAGGAGAAATAGAATTATGGAAATAGAAAGAAAAAAATTTCAAGGCGTTATAAATATTTTAAGCTTTAACAGACATTTCTATGTTATTGGATTAAGCATATTAGCACTTATAATTTTAAGCCTCCTCTATATTGGGTGTTCAAACATCATACTTTATAGTGTTATCTCATTATTTATTTACGGACTTATAATGCCATTAATTATATCTGCTTACGTATATGATTACTCTGGATACTACAATTTAAATTGGCTAAAAAACTGCAATATAGATACTCACACTAAAAACATTGTTAATATTAATGCTGGTTTCGACGAAACAAGCTTTATAATAAAAAATAAATTTCCAGAAGCAAACTTGCAAGTCTTCGATTTTTACAATCAGAAAAAGCACACAGAACCAGCAATTGTAAGAGCAAGAAAAGTAAGTTTAACCTACCCTAATACAAAGCAAATCTCCACTAAACATATTCCTATAGAAGACAACGCTACAGATATTGTGTTTTTATTATCGACTGCACATGAAATAAGAAACAATACTGAGAAAGTTCTGTTTTTAAAAGAATGCCATCGTATTTGTAAACCAACAGGGAAAATAATTATGGTAGAACATTTAAGAGATTTCCCAAATTTTTTAGCCTTTTCTATTGGCTTTACTCACTTCTTCTCAAAAAAGACATGGAAAACCGTTTATAATAAAGCTGGTTTTTCTTCATTTAAAAACATAAAATTTACACCTTTTATGTCTATAATTATTAACAAGCCTTAATTTAAAAAATAGCAAGTATGGACATTCATTTAAAAATAATAGGCGTTCTTTTAATTACACTATCTGTAATACATATTCCGTTTCCAAAGTATTTTAAATGGCATTTAGAGTTAAAACATTTAAGCTTAATAAATAAGCAAATGATGACTACTCACACCTTTTTTATTGCACTTACCGTTTTCTTAATGGGCTTGTTATGCCTAACCTGCTCACAAGAATTATTAACCACACCTTTTGGTAATAAAATAGCACTTGGTCTTGGTCTATTTTGGAGCATAAGATTATTTTTTCAATTCTTTGTTTATTCTCCCAAACTCTGGAAAGGCAAATTATTTGAAACCGCAATGCATATTATATTTTCAATATTATGGTTTTATTTAAGCATTGTGTTTTTCTTGATATATTTAAAATAGCAATAAAACAATTCTTTTTCTTTACTTTTGAAAAAATTGCCAGCTATGCCAGATCACAAAATAGATCCAAATCAATGGATTAATTTGTATTCAGACTACCTTTTTAACTATACCATTTCTCGTGTTAACGATAGAGATATGGCTCAAGATTTGGTTTCCGAAACATTTTTAGCAGGTTTAAAGTCTATGAAAAACTTTAAAGGTGAAGCAAGTGAACGTACTTGGCTTATTTCAATATTAAAAAGAAAAATTATAGATCACTATCGTAAAACAAATTCTAACAAAGGTAAAGCCGAAGTAAGAATGAGTTATAATAGTGATACAGAAACCGAAGGCGATTGGCTAGAAGAACGCGTAGCAGATCCTTTCGACAAAACAGCCGAAGACACTATTGAAAACACAGAATTAGGTGTTGCAATAAATAATTGCTTGGATAAATTACCAGCAAAACAAGCACAAGTTTTCGAAATGAAGACTATTTTAAATTACGATACAGAAGCTATTTGTAATGAATTAAATATTACTGCGTCTAATCTTTGGGTAATCATTCACAGAGCACGAACTGCTATGGCTGGTTGCTTAGAAAAAAATTGGTTTTAAGATGAGTAATAAAATATATTTAAGTTGTGAAGAAGCAAATCACACATGTGATAAAGCACAATATAAAGAAGCTACTCTTTGGGAAAAAATTAAACTAAATTTCCATTTAGCTTTTTGTGCAGCTTGTCGAAAATACTCTAGCAAAAATGCAAAACTAACTAAATTAGTAACAAATAAACCTGTAAAATTAGATGCTACAGAGAAATCGAAACTACAGTCGGCTTTCAAAAAAGAACTAGCAAAACAAAATAATTAGTAACCATATAATTGGAATACTTTCAACCCAAAAGGAACTGTAATAACGGTTCCTTTTTTTGTTTGCAAAAACTACAAAACACAGTGTTATTAAAACAATAATTAAAGTTTTAGTTAAGCTCTCAGAGCTTAATTCATCTTTAAAAAATTCAGCAACAAATAAAAGAAGCAATAAAAAAATACCCATTATTTTTGTGTACTTCACTCCTATTTTCTGTGGTATAGTTGCCAGCTTTAAGTTATCGAATTCTAAATCTCTAATCTCGAAAGGCAACATTAAAACAAATACAAAAACAAATCTTTGAAATGCGGTTATGTAAACATCTGCATTTATACCAAAATCATTATTAATTAATGGTAAAAACACAACAACACCTGTCCAAACTAATGAAATAACATAGACTTTTAGCCCACTAACATCACGAAGGTTTTGCTGATTATTTAAATAGAACTTTTTTGGTAGAAAAGGAATAGCATATAAAAAGGTAATTAACCCAAAAACACCAATAGAAATCGATGTTTTTAATTGCAATTGCATTGCGAAATAGCACAATAAAATAAAACAGACAAATGAAAAAACTTGAATCATTTTTAAAGCATCAGTTAAACTTCTGTGATGAAACTTCGCTATCCCAAAATACTTTACAAAATTATAACCTGTAATGGTTGCGAAAAAGATAAAATAAAGGATGTTTTCATCATAAGAAACATCAAATTCAATCAATGTAATCCAGCCCAAAGCATAGACGGCTAAAGCCACGTGAATACTACTATTCAAGTAAAAATCGAAAAGCTGTTTAATCAATCGCATGATACAAAGTTAAATTATAAAAAATAGTATCTGTTAATAAAGCCGTTAAATGGTTAAAAACTTTAGTTTTTTTTAAGAAACAACACCTTAAATTTTTATTATTTTTGCAGCTCAAAATTTACACACAACTACTATGAATACAAATACTTTCGCACTTCGCCATATTGGCCCAAGAGAAAACGATCAAAAACTAATGCTCGATGCCATTGGTGTGGACAGTATGGAGCAACTTATTTACGAAACTGTTCCAGATGACATTCGTTTAAAAGGTGACTTAAATTTGGATGTTGCCATGAGCGAATTCGAATATTCTTCGCACATTAACGAGCTTTCAAAATTAAATAGTATTTATAAAACTTATATAGGTTTAGGTTACCATCCAACAATTCTACCTGCTGTTATACAACGTAACATTTTAGAAAATCCGGGTTGGTATACTGCATACACACCTTACCAAGCAGAAATTGCTCAAGGTAGATTAGAAGCCTTGCTAAACTTCCAAACGATGATTACAGATCTTACCGGAATGGAATTAGCTAATGCTTCGCTTTTAGACGAAAGTACAGCTGCAGCAGAAGCAATGAGTTTATTGTTTGCAGTTCGCGAACGTGCACAAAAAAAAGCAGGTGTAAATAAGTTTTTTGTTTCTGAAACTATTTTACCTCAAACATTATCACTTTTACAAACAAGATCTACTCCAATTGGTATAGAATTAGTTATTGGTAATGAAAATGAATTTGATTTTTCTTCTGAGTTTTTTGGAGCTATTTTACAGTATCCAGGAAAAAACGGACAAGTTAGCGACATTAAAACATTTATAGAAAAAGCAAAAGCAGCAGATATTAAAGTTGCTGTTGCTGCAGATATTTTAAGTTTAGTAAAATTAGAAGCGCCAGGTAAATTTGGTGCAGATGTTGTTGTTGGCACAACACAACGTTTTGGTATCCCTTTAGGTTATGGAGGACCACATGCTGCTTATTTTGCAACTAAAGACACTTACAAAAGAGATATTCCAGGTCGTATTATTGGTGTTTCTAAAGACAAGAATGGAAATCGTGCTTTACGTATGGCATTGCAAACACGTGAGCAACATATAAAAAGAGATAGAGCAACCTCTAACATTTGTACAGCACAAGTATTACTGGCTGTTATGGCTGGAATGTACGCTGTTTATCATGGTCCAAAAGGTTTAACTTTTATTGCTAATCAAGTACATAACACAGCTTCTACTTTAGCAAATGCTTTAGTAAAATTAGGTTTAGAACAAACAAACACATCATTTTTTGATACCATTCAAATAAAAACAAATGCTTCAATTGTAAAAGATTTGGCAGAAAAAAGTAACGTAAACTTCTACTATCCAAATGAAGACACTGTTACTATTTCTGTAAATGAAACAACAAGACTTGTAGATCTAAATGAGATCATTTCAATTTTTGCTGAAGCTTTAGGAAAAGAAACTTTTACTATCGATAGCATTTCAGAAGTAAACAACATTCAAGAAACTCTTCAGCGTAAAACAGAATTTTTAACGTTAGACGTTTTCAATACGCACCATTCTGAAACAGAATTAATGCGTTATATAAAAACTTTAGAACGTAAAGATTTATCATTAAACCACTCAATGATTTCTTTAGGTTCTTGTACGATGAAATTAAATGCAGCAGCAGAAATGTTGCCATTAAGTAATCCTAATTGGGGAAGCATACATCCTTTTGTTCCTATAGAACAAGCCAAAGGTTACTTAACAGTATTAAAAGAATTAGAAGAACAATTAACAGAAATCACTGGTTTTTCTGGTACTTCTTTACAACCAAACTCTGGTGCTCAAGGTGAATATGCTGGATTAATGGTCATTAAAGCTTATCACGAATCTCGCGAAGATCATCATAGAAATATTTGTTTAATTCCATCTTCTGCACACGGTACAAATCCTGCAAGTGCTGTAATGGCTGGAATGAAGGTTGTTGTTACAAAAGCAACAGCAGAAGGTAATATTGATGTAGACGATTTACGCCAGAAAGCAGAATTACACAAAGATAATTTAGCAGCCTTAATGGTAACGTACCCATCTACTCATGGTGTTTACGAATCTGCTATTAAAGAAATTACACAAATTGTACACGATAACGGTGGGCAAGTTTACATGGATGGTGCTAATATGAATGCACAAGTAGGATTAACAAATCCTGGAAACATTGGTGCAGATGTTTGTCACTTAAACTTACACAAAACCTTTGCTATACCTCATGGAGGTGGAGGTCCTGGTGTAGGCCCTATTTGTGTTGCAAAACAATTGGTTCCTTTTTTACCTGGAAATCCAATTATAAAAACTGGAGGAGAAAATGCAATAACAGCTATTTCCGCTGCACCTTATGGTTCTGCATTAGCATGTTTAATTTCTTATGGTTACATTAAAATGCTTGGTGTTAAAGGCTTAAAAAAATCGACAGAAGTCGCCATATTAAATGCTAACTACATTAAGCAACGTTTACAAGGTGCTTTTGAGACATTGTACTCTGGTGAACGTGGTCGTGCAGCACACGAGATGATTATAGATTGTCGTCCGTTTAAAGCTAATGGTATTGAAGTAGTCGATATTGCTAAGCGTTTAATGGATTATGGTTTTCATGCGCCAACAGTATCTTTTCCGGTTGCAGGAACCATGATGATTGAGCCAACAGAAAGTGAAAGTAAAGCAGAAATGGATCGTTTTTGTGATGCTATGATTTCTATTAGAAAAGAAATTTCGGAAGCATCGAAGGATGACGATAATAATCCGTTAAAAAACGCACCGCACACAATGGCTATGGTTACAAGTGACGAATGGCTTTTACCTTACTCTAGAGAAAAAGCTGCTTTTCCTTTAGAATACGTACATGACACAAAGTTCTGGCCAAGTGTAAGACGTGTTGACGATGCCTATGGAGATAGAAATTTAATCTGTACTTGTGCACCTATAGAAGCCTATATGGAGGCATAATGCAGGCTTGAACGTCGTAAAAACAAATAACTAAAAAATTGTCTTTAATTTTTGATGCTTATCTTAGTAAACTAACTAAAGGCAATTCCCTTTTTATATGAATATTAAAATTACTGGAACTGGAAGTTACATTCCGAGCACTGTTGAGAAAAATGAAGATTTTTATAATCATGAATTTTTAAATGCAGATGGTTCTAAAATAAATAGCACTAATGAAATTATTGTCGACAAGTTTAAAGCAATAACAGGAATTCAAGAAAGGCGTTACATAAAGCCTGAATTATTGAATTCTGACATTGCGTTTTATGCTGCCGAAAAAGCGATTGCTGATGCTAAAATTGACAAAGAAACATTAGATTATATTATTGTAGCTCATAATTATGGAGATGTAAAACCAGATGCTGAACAAAGTGATACTGTACCTAGTTTAGCCTCTCGTGTAAAACATTTACTTCAAATTAAAAATCCAAAATGTGTAGGTTACGATTTACTTTTTGGGTGTCCAGGTTGGATTGAAGGCGTTATTCAAGCTAATGCATTTATAAAAGCAGGAATTGCTAAACGCTGCTTAGTTATTGGAACTGAAACACTATCTCGTGTTATAGATAAGCACGATAGAGACTCTATGATCTATAGTGATGGAGCTGGAGCAGTAATTGTAGAAGAAACCAATGAAGAATCTGGAATTATAGCCCACGAATCTGCTACTTTCGCACTAGACGAAGCTCATTTTATTTATTTTGGAGAAACTAATAATCCAGAAAATACAAGCCAACGACGATACATTAAAATGTACGGCAGAAAAATTTATGAATTTGCCTTAACTAATGTACCTCTAGCTTTAAAAGCTTGTTTAGATAAAAGTGGTTATGGAATAAATGATATTAAAAAAATATTAATTCATCAAGCAAATGAAAAAATGGACGAAGCTATTGTAAAACGTTTTTACAAGCTTCACGACATGAAAATGCCTAAAGGTATTATGCCAATGTCTATTACTAAACTTGGTAACTCTAGTGTAGCAACGGTTCCTACATTATATGATATGATTTTAAAAGGCAAACTTGAGAATCAAGAAATTAATAAAGGTGATGTTATTATCTTTGCAAGTGTTGGTGCTGGTATGAATATTAACTGTATTGTTTACAAACATTAAAATAACATTTCTTGTACGAAGGTAAATTTCCACATAAAAGATATAAACTCACATATCAGTTTTTAGAAAAACACATTTCTAAAGAAGAAAATATTCTAGATTTAGGTGTTTCAAATCCTTTTACAGAAGTCATGAAGAGTGGTGGATTTAAGATTAAAAATACTTCTGGAGAAGATATTGATGAAGACACCTCAACTATTGAAAGTTCTAATGCTACTGTTGTAACAGCTTTTGAGATTTTTGAACATTTACTATCACCTTACACCGTTTTAAAAACTATTAAAGCAGATAAATTAGTCGCCAGTATTCCTATGCGTTTATGGTTTTCTTCGGCTTACAGAAGCAAAACAGATAAATGGGATAGACATTACCATGAGTTTGAAGACTGGCAGTTTGATTGGCTTTTAGAAAAAGCAGGTTGGAAAATAATTGATCGTCAACAATGGACTAACCCAACTAAAAAAATTGGTATTCGTCCAATTTTAAGGTGGTTTACTAATCGTTACTATATAGTTTATGCCGAACGCATAAAAAACCCTAATTCATAAATTACAAATCCAAAACTTACTTGAAAGCCTTTGGTATTTGATATTATATTACTGTAATTTGTTTTCATGAACATTTACATTATCATTCCTGCTCATAACGAAGAAGATTGCATTGCATTAATGCTAGAATCTCTAGCTAACCAAACGCTTTTACCAAAGAAAGTAGTGGTTGTAAATGATAATTCCACAGATAATACTCAAATTATAATCGATAAATTTTCAGCAGAAAACAATTGGTTACAAAGTGTTTCAATTAAATCTTCAATAGAACATATTCCTGGAAGTAAAGTAATTAATGCCTTTTACAAAGGTTTTGAAACACTAGATGACAACTATGATATAATCTGCAAATTTGATGCAGATATTATGCTTCCTAAAAATTATTTAGAATCTATTGTTGCCCTTTTTCAATCTAACAAAAAAACTGGTATTGCTGGAGGTTTGGCTTACATAGAAAAAAATGGAGAATGGATTTACGAAACTGTAGCATCTAAAAACCATGTTCGTGGTCCTTTTAAAGCCTATAGAAAGGAATGCTTTCAAGACATTAGTGGCTTAAAGAAAAGTATTGGCTGGGATACTGTCGATATTTTATTAGCACAATATTATGGGTGGACTGTGAAAACAGACCAAGCTTTACAAGTTAAACACTTAAAACCTACAGGAAACTCATACTCAAAAAAGAGTGCTTTGCTTCAAGGCGAAGCTTTTTATAAGATGAGATATGGCGTTTTAATTAGCTTAATTGCTACTTTAAAAAAGAGCATAAACAATCGTGATTTTTCAATATTAGTCAATGATTTAAAAGGCTATTTTAAAGCAAAACGTAATGAAAAAGAATTTATAGTTTCGGAGGCTGAAGGTAAATTCATTAGAAAACTACGTTGGAAAGGTATTAAACAAGCTATTTTTGGTTAAATTCATTTTTTAAATTTATTATTTGAATTTCTATATCGTCATACCAGCTCATAACGAAGCAGATTTTATCGCTAAAACTCTAGAATCACTAGTCTCACAAACTTTACAACCAAAGTCTGTTGTGGTGGTAAATGATAATTCTACTGACGACACTCAAGCTATTGTAACAAAATTTATAAAACAACACCATTATATTTCAATAGTAAATATTGAATCTTCAAATTCACATTTACCTGGATCAAAAATTATTAATGCTTTCTATAAAGGTTTTGACACTTTAGATGATAACTATGATATTGTTTGCAAGTTTGATGCAGATTTAATTTTTCCTGAAAATTATCTCGAAACATTAGTAAAACATTTTCAATCTAATAAAATGATTGGCATGGCTGCTGGTTATTGCTATATAGAGCAAAAAAACATTTGGATTAGAGAAAAAATTACTGGTAAAGACCATATTCGAGGCGCTTTAAAAGCTTATACTAAAAAATGCTTTTTAGATATTGGAATGTTAAAAAAAGACATAGGATGGGATACTATTGATGAAATATTAGCTAAGTTTTACAAATGGGACATTTTACTTGATGATGATTTAAAAGTAAAACACTTAAAACCAACTGGAGCAAATTATACTAAACAAGCTAAACTATTGCAAGGTGAAGCCATGTATAAAATGCGATATGGATTTGTACTCACTTTTATTTTAGGTGTTTACAACGCATTTAAAAGAAGTGATTTTGGCACTTTTAATAGTTTTGTTTCAGGATATTTAAAAGCTAGAAAAAATAACTTTGAGCCTTTTGTTAGCAAAGAGCAAGGTGAGTTTGTTAGACGAGAGCGCTGGAAAGGTTTTAGAAAGAAGTTAGGATTCTAATATTTATTTGATGAGATTCACTTTTTCAAGGAATGAAAGATATTTTATTAATTAAAACTCCAATTCTTATAACTACTAGAAGCCTCTAATCTATTTTCCTTTTGGTCTTCTAATTCTGAAAAGAAATCGATTCCTGTTAGCTCTTCTACTTCATCTACAGATACTACAAATTTATATAAAGGTTCGCTAGACGCTTCGTGATCCATTAAAAAAGCAAGCATTTTGGTGTCTCCAGAATTATTATCGATAATTACTTTATAAAATCGATTTGGGACAGAGACTTTTTCGCCTCCTATGGTTTTCATATCACCTTTTAAAACACCACCAGAAACTACAAAAACACCATCGTATTTACTTGCCCAATAGCGCGTTTTTTGCTCTAAACGATTCCAAACACCTGCATTAAAATCGTGTTTTTGTGGTGAAATATTCGATGTTAAAAACGTTTCGTCGTGTGCTTCTTGGCTATATTTCCTATCTCCTGCTGGACATAAATGTCCACGATCGTAACCAGATTTTTTATAGTTTCGCCAATGTGCAGCTGTTGTTTTTACAGCATTATCAATTTCAAAGTAAGGTCGTTTAAAATTGGTACTACTTAAATGAGACTTTTTAAGTTCGTAAGCAACCCACTCTGCTTGTTCGTGTGGTTCGCTGTAACTTAAACTATAACCATCATGATGCACTATTTGTCCTGTTGTGCTTGTTGGCAAGAAGTATTCGTTGGTGTCTTCTTTTACTATAGTTCCTCCTGCTACAACTTTTTCTTGCTCTTCATTAATTAAATATTCTTTAGCTAATAATGTTGCTATTATTACTATTGCGGTAAGTATTGAGTATTTAGTTTTGTTGTTCAATTTATTTTCTAATTTAATTATTCTTTAAACCCATTAACATCTAAAACTTCAAATTCCTGCTCACCATTTTCGTATATAATATACGCTTTCAATTCTGGATGTTTAACTAAAAAAGTTTTAGCATCTTCAATTCCCATGGCTTGTAAAGCTGTTGCATAGCCATCTGCAAACATACACGTATCTGCAATTACCGAAACGCTCAATATATTTGTTTTACTTGGGTAACCCGTTTTAGTATTGATAATATGAGCATAACGATTACCATTTTCGTCTACTTTAAATTTTCTATACGTTCCTGATGTTGCCATTGCTTTGTCTTTAAGCTCTAAAATGGTATTTGTACTTTGAGTATCATCGAAATTAGGGTTTTCAATACCAACAGTCCAAGGACTTAACTTATCGATGTTTATGCCTTTTGTTCTTAATTCACCACCAATATTAACCATGTAATTTTTGATAGCTTTAGATTCTAAAAATTCTCCAATAACATCTACTGCGTAACCTTTAGCAATAGCATTAAAATCGATAAAAGCACCACTTGTTTTTTTTATGGTACTATCTACTAATCCTACTTTATTAAAACCAACATATTGTTTTAAACTATCAATTTTTAAGCTATCTAGTTTTGCTTTAGGTTTCTCAGATCCAAAATCCCAAGCATTAACAAACTTACCAATGGTAGGGTCGAAAACACCTTCTGTTTCTCTATATAGTTTCTTTGATGCTTTAAATACTTTAATAAAGTGAGCATCGATACCTACAGTTTCATTTCTGTTTAACTTTGAAATATCCGAATTCACCTGATAATTAGACATCGATTTATTGATGATAAAAAAGAGACTATCAAACTGCTTCTGGTGGTTTTCATTGTTTTGTGAAGCAAAAGTAACATCATAAAATGTTCCAAAAACAGGTCCTGAAACTTTAATGTTTTTAAACTCTTGCTTACATGAAACAAGTGAAATGATAAAGAATAGTAGAATTATAGTTTTCTTCATATAAAAAAGAGTACGTCGTTGCGAGAACAAAGGACGTGGCGATCTCATGATTTTTGTGTTATTTAAAAGATTGCTGCGTCGCAAAAAGCGTCTCGCAATGACGATGCAATCTTGATTTTATTCTTAATTAAAATTAGTCTCTAAAACTTGAATGCCATTGTATTCGATTAAATATTCTTCGTCTAAAAAAATTGGCAACGATTCTCCATTTGGGTTACCTAAACCAACTCCTGCGTATAATACTTTAGCATCATGTTCGCGAGCATGTTCTTTAAAAGACTCCATCCAAACCACATCGTAATTATTAGCATTATCTGGTAATAGTACTGCTTTAACAATTACGAAAAAATGTTTTTTATTAGTATCCATACAAACAAATTGAGGGTGCTTTTTAAGTTTACTATTTATTGCAATAAACTCGAAACCTCGTTTTTCGAGGTCTTTACCAACATGGTTCATAGCAAGGTTGTGAAGTTCTTGTGGTGTTAAAGGTTTACTCATGGTACTTTCCGCGAAAGCGGTAAACTTTTTTTATTTCCCACATAAGTGGAATCTAATTAATTAAAGAACAAAAGTACAATAAAGCATTATTAATAGAAAGTGGATTCCGTATCAAGTACGAAATTGAAGAAGTTATTTAAACCTAGCAAATTTAGAATAGTAAAACGTGTAGTTAGATACTGGAATTAAAGCATTCATTTTTAAATTGTACCAAGGTGAAATTTCACTGTCTTCTAAATTTTTTACTAAATGAACACTTTGGGCAGGAGTATTACCTTGAAATAATAGAAATAGCTTTTCTCTTTTTTCGTTTACAACTGCATCTCCAAGCATAACAATATGACCTGGACTTCCGCCTTTTATAAGCATATCTCCAATTTCTAAGTCTTTAACAGAAGTGATTGCTTTTAACTCTTGAGACAAGGATAAAGTACCTGAATACATATAAATAAGGTTAAGGTATTTATAGAAGTTCTCTTTTGAAGCATTCGCTGAAGCTGTTTTGCTAAACGTTACTTTATTGCCTTTAATATTTGGTCTATAACCTTCGGCATATTTCTTCCAAGAACAATAATGTCCTGAGGTGAAATTAAAGCCTATCTCACTCTTTCTATTAGTATCCCAAAGGTATTCGCTTCTTATTCTAATTAAAGCATCAGCACATTGCTGTAATCCGTTTTTAGGTACTAGAATATCTAATATCCCAATATGGCCTTGTTGCCAGTAATACTCGCTATTATCATAATTAATAATCTTATTGCCAAATGGCTTTAAACTATAGTTACGTAAATATTCCTGAAATGACCCTTTTGGATATTTTACACGCTTGTAACCTTTAGGTATTTTAACTCTAGAACTTATAGTTAAACTATCTTTTGAAATTAGACTTGTTTTAGAAACAACAGACTTAGAAACATAATTCACAGTTTCTTTTACGGGTGTAAATTGAAACACTAAAGAAACAACTGCAATTAGTAATATAAGAATAAGTAGTATTTTCTTCATAATATTACCAACGTAAAAACCCAACACTTTCGTATTGGGTTTTTAATTTTATTATAGTTTCTCGGTAATGAGATTTAGATTTTAAAATAAATTTTAACCTCCAAAATCATCAAAACGGATATTTTCATCGTCAAGACCAAAATCCTCACCCATTTTCTGAACCGCTTGATTCATTAATGGTGGTCCACAGAAATATAGTTCTATATCTTCTGGAGTTTCATGCTTAGATAAATATTGATCGATTACTACTTGGTGAATAAACCCAGTAAATCCATCGCCATTAGGATCTTCAACACTCTGTTTAAGTTGCCAGTTATCTGCTTCAGTAGGATCTGATAATGCGATAAAGAATTTAAAATTTTGAAAATCTTTCTCTAATGCTCTAAAGTAATGGATGTAGAATAATTCTGCTTTAGAACGTCCACCATACCAATATGTTACTTTTCTTCCTGTTTTTAATGTTCTAAACAATTCATATAAATGAGAACGCATTGGTGCCATACCTGCTCCACCACCTACATAAAGCATTTCAGCTTCAGACTCATTAATAAAGAATTCACCGTAAGGTCCAGAAATTGTTACTTTATCTCCTACTTTTTGGTTAAAAATATATGAAGAAGCTACACCTGGATTAACGTCCATCCATCCGCCTTTTGCGCGATCGAAAGGAGGTGTTGCTACACGTACATTAAGCATGATTTTTCTACCTTCTGCAGGATAAGAAGCCATAGAATAAGCACGTTCAACCAATTCTTTATTTTTCATAACTAATGGCCTTAAACCAAACTTGTCCCAATCTGCTTCAAATTTATTTGGTTCACCTGGATGATCTTCTGGGTGAGCAGTAACATCCATTTCTGAGTAATTTATTTCACATTCTGGGATTTCAATTTGAATATACCCACCAGCTTTATATCCCATATCTTCAGGGATTTCAACTACAAATTCTTTAATAAAAGTGGCCACATTATAGTTTGAAACTACAGTTGCTTCCCATTTTTTAATTCCGAAAACTTCTTCAGGAATTGTAATTTCCATGTCTTGTTTCACTTTTACCTGACAAGATAAACGTGCGCCATGAGCTAATTCTTTTCTAGAAAAGTGAGGTGTTTCTGTAGGTAATGCTTCGCCACCTCCAGATAGTACGTGACATTCACATTGAATACATGTTCCACCACCACCACAAGCCGATGGTAAGAAAATTTTATTACCACCTAAAGTAGATAATAATGTATCTCCAGATGCTACTTCTATTTCACGTTCACCATTAATTAAGATCTTTACTGGACCTGATGGTGATAGTTTTTGCTTTACAAATAATAATAAACTTATTAGTACTAACGCAATAATTAAAAACGCTACTACTGTTGTTATTACTGTTGCTCCTGTTCCTGCTGCTAAAATCATACTATTCTGCTATTTTAGTGTTTTCGGCTAATACCTTAGCGTCTTCAGTTTGTGTTTTTTCTATTTGTGCTGTTGGCTCTGGAGAAGCTTCTTCTTCGTCTCCACCTGTTAACATACCACCAAAACTTAAAAATCCAATTCCCATTAAACCTGTAATGATAAATGTAATTCCTAATCCTCTTAAAGGTGCAGGCACATTAGAATATCTAATTTTTTCTCGAATAGCTGCAATTGCTAAAATTGCTAAAAACCAACCAATTCCAGAAGACACTCCATAATTTACTGCTAAACCAAACGTTTCAATTTCACGAGACTGCATAAATAATGAACCACCTAAAATGGCACAGTTTACTGCAATTAATGGTAAGAAAATACCAAGTGAATTATATAATGATGGTGAGAATTTCTCTACCACTATCTCTACTAATTGTACCATTGTTGCAATGGTTGCAATAAACATAATGAAAGAAAGGAAACCTAAATCCATACCAGAGAAACCTTCTCCGTTTGAACTCCCATCTAACCAAGCTAATGCTCCTGGTTGTAATAAATATTGATCTAACAACCAGTTTAATGGTACAGTGATCGCTAATACAAATATTACGGCTGCTCCAAGTCCAACTGCTGTTGCAACTTTTTTAGAAACGGCTAAGTATGAACACATACCCAAGAAAACCGCAAACACCATATTGTCAACAAAAATTGACTTGAAAAATAATTCTAAATGTTCTATCATTTTTATATTCTTTTAGTTTCGTCTTGAGTAAGCGACTGCCAACTGATGACTGAAAACTGTTTACTTTATTTCTTAATCCTCGATTAAATCTTTATTTCTACTACGTTGTACCCAGATTATTAATCCTACAATTATTAAAGCCATTGGAGGCATTAACATAAAACCATTGTTTTCGTAACCTAAAGCATAAACTCCAGTCATTTCGATAGGATCTCCTAAAACAGGAATTCCGAAAAGTGTACCAGAACCTAAAAGCTCTCTAAAGAAACCTACAATTACTAAAATAACTGCATATCCTAAAGCATTACCAATACCATCTAAAAACGATTGCCATGGTTTGTTTGCTAAAGCAAAAGCTTCAAAACGTCCCATAATAATACAGTTGGTAATAATTAAGCCAATAAATACCGAAAGTGTTTTACTTAAGTCGTAAGCAAAAGCTTTAAGTACTTGATCTACAATAATTACTAAAGCTGCAACAACAATTAGCTGTACAATAATTCTAATTTTTGAAGGTATTATGTTTCTCATTAAAGAGATTACAACATTACCAACTCCTAATACAAACAATACAGCAATTCCCATTACTAAAGAAGCTTTAAGCTCTGCAGTAATTGCTAAAGCAGAACAAATACCTAATACTTGAATAGTAATTGGGTTATTATCTGCTAATGGATCTGTGATTAACTTTGCGTCTTTTTTTGAAAGTAGTCCCATATTATTTTAAGTTTTTAAAGTAAGGTAAATACAATTTTAAATCTTTCTTTATCATTGCAGATACACCATCTCCTGTAATTGTTGCTCCTGCTAGAGCATCAACTTCGTTATCATCTTTTATCTTGTTAACTGGATCGTTGTTTCCTTTAGCTACTTTGATTCCTTTAAAAACACCAGCATCATTTAATAATTTTTCACCTTGGAAATCATCCATAAAGTAACGTTGCTTAATGTTTGCTCCTAAACCAGGAGTTTCACCAGCATGATCGAAAAACGCGCCTTGAACAACCATGTCTTTATCTAAAGTAACATAGCCCCAAATTGCATCCCAAAGCCCTTTTCCTCTAACAGCAGTAACATAAACTGTTTTACCATCTTGGGTTCCTTTAAATAAAGGCAAAAATCTTGACTCACCGTTTTTCGCTTTAGTTTGTTCCTTTTTAATATCTATTAAATAAGGTTCTTTTCCTGCGCCTTGGTCTTTAGATTTCATGAACTCATCACGAGTCATTTCTTTTAAAACCTTTCCGCCTTTTACTTCTAGAACTATTTGCTCTGAAACATTAGTTTTAAAAGCATCTGCTACTTTAGCTTTCTCTACAAAAGTAATATCTCCAGTACCTTCGTTACCATTAATTCCCATAGCATAGAGAATATTCTGCTGCCTTTCGATTTCTTTGTTTTTCGTAATCGCAGGCTTTAAAGACGATGCTGTAAAGGCTAATACTGATCCAACAACTACTACCATTGCAATAGCAAAGAGTATAGTATATGAGTTTTTATCTGTGTTAACTGCCATAATTATGCTGTTTTAACTTTTAAACGTTTCATTCTACGTTTTACATTTCCTTGTACTACGTAATGATCGATAGTTGGTGCAAAGACATTCATTAATAAAATGGCTAGCATTACACCTTCTGGATAGGCTGGATTGAATACACGAATCATAATTGATAGTATACCTATTAAGAATCCATATATAATTTTTCCTTTGTTTGTTTGTGATGCTGTTACAGGATCTGTTGCCATATATACTGTACCAAAGGCAAAACCTCCAATAAGTAAATGCATCCAAAAATCTGTACTCATTAAGCCGTAAAACTTACTTGATTCTGAAATCCATTCTGCAGAAGCAATACCATTAAATATTAATCCCATAACAATGGCACCTGCAACAGATGATAACATTATTCTCCAGCTTCCTACTTTAGTAAATACTAAAAACAAACCTCCTAATATTATTAATAATGTTGATGTTTCTCCAACTGAACCAGGAATAAAACCGTAAAAGGCATTCCATATATCTCCAGCTGAATCTAACATGCTAGAATTATTTTGTGCTAAACCTCCTAAAATAGTCTCTCCAGACAATGCATCTGGTGTTGCTCCTGCTGCAAGGTCTTGAACTCTAGGGTCTGCTCCATGTACCCAAACTTTATCTCCAGACATCCAAGTTGGATATGCAAAGAATAAAAAGGCACGTATTGTTAATGCTGGATTAAGAATATTCATTCCTGTTCCACCAAACACTTCTTTTCCTATTACTACACCAAAAATAACTGCAACAGATAACATCCATAATGGAATATCGATTGGTACAATTAATGGCACTAACATTCCTGTTACTAAGTAACCTTCTTCTACTTCGTGTCCTTTTATTACTGCGAAAATAAATTCTACTAATAAACCAACACCATAAGAAACAATTACTAGTGGCAATACTTGCCATGCTCCAATAACAAAGTTATCCCAAGTTAGAAAGTTCCCAAATAAAGAAGCTTCTCTTGCAACACCTGCTAATGCATCTATTGCTGAATAGTGCTGATAACCTGCGTTAAACATTCCAAAGATTAAACATGGTACCATTGCCATAATAACAATATTCATGGTACGTTTTAAATCGTCGGCTGCCTTAATGTGAGTTCCGTTATGCGTCGTCTCATTTGGCAAGTATAAAAAAGTATGGATTGCATTAAATGCAGGAGCCATTTTTGTTCCTTTATACTTTTCTTTTAAGTTATGTAAATTGCTTTTTAAACCCATTATCCTATCTCTTTAAGCATTAAATCAAGACCTTTTCTAATAATATCTTGGTGTGGTTGTTTAGATACACAAACAAATTCTGTTAAGGCGAAATCTTCTGGTGCAACTTCGTACATTCCTAAAGCTTCCATTTCATCTAAATCTTGATACATACACGATTTCAAAATCTGCATTGGAAAAATATCTAAAGGAAAAACTGCTTCGTAAGTCCCTGTTGTTACAAAATTCCTATGTTCTCCGTTTGTATTGGTATTTAAAGCAAATTCTTTTTTAGGTGTTAACCAAGAAAAAGTAAGTGCTCTAGACGTTGATACTTTATTAAAGATTGGTTTATTCCATCCAAAAAATTCGTAATCATCACCTTCTGGGATTACAGATACTACATTACTGTAATAATCTAGAGCACCATCTGGTTTTACTTGTTTTCCAGATAAAACGTTTCCAGAAATAATTCTGTCGTTTCCGTCTTTATCTACACCATTATCGTAAACCATAGTTGCGATTTCGCTTCCTATTTTAGTTCTAAAATAACGTGGCTTTTTAACCGATGATCCTGCTAAAGCAACTACACGCTCTGCATTAAACTTACCAGTTAATAATAATTCACCAATAATTACCAAGTCTTGAGCAGCAACAGTCCAAACTGTTTCTCCTTTATTAACTGGGTCTATTTTATTTATAAGTGTTCCAACATTTCCTGATGGATGCGGTCCAGACACATTGTGGATGCTAACATTAGATAATCCTGCCAATGGCGAATTACCGTTTTTACCAACTCCAACATGTACTTTACCTTCTGTTAATTTAGCTAAAGCTGAAACTGCTGCTTGCAACTCTGCCTCTTTACCAGCTAAAGTATAGTCTAAATCTGCCGCTAAAGGCGCGCTAGCATAAGCCGAAACAAAAATTGCTTTTGGAGCAACTTCTGGATTTGCAATAACATCGTAAGGACGTTGCTTTACAAATGCCCAACAACCTGAAGCTAATAATTTCGCTTTTATATCTTCAGTTTTTGCCGAATCTACATTTAAAGCTCCAAAATCTTCGAAAGATTGCTCTTTATCTGCTTGAATTGTTATAGAAAGAATTTTACGTTTTTCACCACGAGCAATTTCAGTAACCTCTCCAGAAACTGGTGAAGCAAATTTTACGTTTTCGTTGGTTTTATTGAAAAACAAAGCTTGTCCAGCCTTTACTTTTTCACCAACTTTAACCGATAATTTTGGAATTACACTGTGAAAGTCTTCTGGTCTAACTGTACAGGTGTTGCTTATTATGGCGTTTTCTGTTGCCTTTTCTGCAGCTCCTTTAAGTTTTATATCTAGACCTTTTTTAATCTTAATGTCGTTTGACATATGTATAAATCTATTTGTTAATAGTTTAGCTAACTGATTTTTGGATGGTCAAAAATCGGTGCAAAAATACGAATTAATAATCAAAGATTTCACAATATTTTATGAGATTTTTGGTTAGATAAGCTAACGCGGAAAAACAGGCATAGATTTTGTTTATCTTTACACTAAGAAAACCCTATTAAATGGCATTTAACGTTAAACAGTTTTTATTATTTTTATTAGTATCTACTTCTGCATTTGGTCAAGTTGAAGAAATAAATCCTACCGAAGAGATAAAAACCATCGCTTTTAGAGGAGACACACCAGAAAGCCAGCTACCTATTTTAAAGTTAGGCGAACAACTAATTTTAGAATTTGATGTTTTAAACGGAAACGAAGACGATTACTACTATGAGATAAAACAATACAATTACGATTGGACACCTTCGGTTTTAGTACAATCTGAATATTTAGACGGTTTCAATGAGCAACGTATTAGAATATGGAACAATTCATTTAACACTTACCAAGTATATTCTCATTTTACACTAACAATCCCTAACGAGCAAACACGTGGCATAACAAAATCTGGAAATTATCTTATTACTATTTATAATGAAGATGACGATATAGAGTTTACTAGAAAGTTTATGGTTTACGAAGATATTGCTTCAGTTGGTGTAGCGATTAAACGTTCTAGAGATGTTAGCGAAATAAAAGACAAACACACTGTTGATATCGCTATTAGTTCTTCATCTATACGATTTAACAATCCATTAGAAACTGTAAAAACAGTAATTATTCAGAATAACAACTTAAGAACTGCTATTAAAAATATTAAACCGCAATACATTTTAGGCAACGAATTGCAATATAGATATGTAAAAGGAACCAGTTTTTATGCAGGGAACGAATACCTTTATTTTGAAAATAAAGATTTGAGAGGTGCAAATACAGGTGTTCAGTTTATAGAGTTAAAAGATCTCTATAACAGTTATTTATACAAAAATGTATTGAGAGCAAACAGAGCCTATACTTACAACCCAGATATTAATGGAAATTTTCTAATTACAGCTTTAGACACAGATGACCCAACTACTGGTGCAGATTATGCTCAGGTTCATTTTACATTAGAGTTAAACAAACTACAAAAGGGACAAACAATACATGTTTACGGCAACTTTAATAACTACGCAGTAGACAAAAGCACCCAACTAACATATTATGAGGAAAATAGCACTTACGAAGGTAAGTTGCTTTTAAAACAAGGTTTTTATAGCTACAAGTATGTTATAAAAAACAAAGACGGGAGCATTGATGAAAACGCTATTAGTGGTAATTTTCACCAAACCGAAAACAGCTATAAAGTATTAGTGTACTATAGAGATCTAGGCGCCAGGTACGATAGAATTATTGGCTTAGGAGAAGGGAATTCTGTAAATATCACAAATTAAAAACGGACTAACAACCATTAAAATTGCAGCTAAAAAACTACTTTAAACTTCAATTAAGAATCCTGAATAGAAGATTAATCGATTTTGGATTACCTCTTTTTATTGCATACCTGCTTTTTCCTGTGTTTTTCGTACTTCTTTCTAATTTTCTTTTCTCTAAAACTGAATTTTCTAAAATTATCTACATATTAATTTCACTAGTTTTTATAGCGAAATTAAGCGAAAAACGAAGAAACGATTTTATTAAATCTATTCTCAATAAGACCAATTATTTAAAGTTAAGAATTATTGAAAATTTAATTTTAGCACTCCCTTTCTTAGCTTACCTAACTTTCAAGCAACTAATATTTCATGCTTTATTGTTAACTGTATTGGCTGCTTTATTAGCATTCGTTAATTTTAATTCAAAACTTAATTTAACGATACCCACTCCATTTAAAAAAAAGCCTTTTGAATTTACTGTAGGTTTTAGAAAAACATTTTACATTTTTCCAATTGCATATTTTTTAACATATAAAGCAATATCTGTTGGCAATTTTAACCTTGGTTTATTCTCTATGCTATTAATTAGCTTTGTTTGTTTAAGTTATTATTCAAAATTAGAGAACGACTATTTTATATGGAACTATAATTTAACGCCTAAAGCCTTTTTATTAGAAAAATTAAAAACTTGTTTTATTTATTTCACCTTTTTAAATGTCCCAATAGTACTAACTCTATGTTTTAGTTTTAACAAAGAAATTGATATTATTATTATTCTATCGCTTCTATGCTACTCTTTTCTTGCAACAATAATTTTTGCAAAATACTCAAATATCCCAAATGAGATTAATTTACCAGAAGGTATTATTATAGCTTTTTGCTTTATATTTCCACCTGCATTGGTTATAACAATACCTTACTTTTACTCAAAGTCTATTAAACGACTAAACCACTTACTAGAATGATAAAAATTAAAGAACTATCTAAATTTTATGGCAAAAAAAAGGTTCTCAATACTATTAATCTAGATTTTGAAAAAGGCAAGGTATACGGAATTGTTGGCGAAAATGGAGCCGGAAAAACAACGCTATTTAGGTGTATTGCTGGTCTAGAAAAATTTGAAGGAAAAATAGCATCAGACTTTAACAAAATAAAAGATTGCTTAGGTCTCTTGCTTACAGAGCCTTTCTTTTTTCCTAAAATTACTGGAAAAGAATACATACAATTACTAGCAAATGCTAGAGGTATAGAATTATTAAATATTGAAAGTAAAAATATTTTCGACCTTCCGTTAAATCAATATGCATCGACATATTCTACAGGAATGAAAAAAAAATTAGCAATCACTGCTATTTTGATTCAAAAAAATGAAATATTTATTTTAGACGAACCTTTTAACGGAGTAGATATCCAAAGTAATTTAATTATAACCGAAATTATAAAAGAGTTAAAACAATTAAATAAAACAATTATTATTTCATCTCATATCTTTTCAACTCTAGCAAATACATGTAATGAGATTTATTTAATGAAAAATGGAGAAATAATTAAAAAGGTAAAACAACAAGATTTTAACAAACTAGAAGCAGAAATGATAAATTTCACCATAGGAAACCGAATTGACAAACTAGAGTTAGAATAACAATTTACTCCCTTACAAAGCAATAATTTAAATTATAACACACTACCAACTTGCATATTAAATTATAAAATTTAGTATTTTAGCAGAAGTATTCAATAAAACTAATGGTTCAACAAGTAACAAAAGGCATAAAAATTTCGGTAGAGACCAATTTTGAAGGCACATTTTATAAGAATTATAAAATACACTACGCTTTTGGATATAAGGTTTCTATAGAAAACCAGAGTAAAGACTCTGTGCAACTCAATGCAAGACATTGGGTAATACTTGATGCGCTAAATAATGCTGAAACTGTTTCTGGAGAAGGTGTTATTGGAAAAAAACCAGTTCTAAAACCTGGAGAATCTCATATCTATTCTTCTGGATGCTTATTAACCTCTCCTTTTGGAGCTATGCATGGTCATTACACAATGGTGAATTTTACTACTACTAAAAAGTTTGATGTCGCTATTCCTACTTTTAAATTGAGCGCTCCTTTTGCTATAAACTAATCTTTTGATTAAAAACGTTCTACTTAGAATAATCATATACCCAATTTGTATTTTAATGATATACTTTGGAGTAGGAATGATTGGTGGATATAAGAATTGGGATAATTCGTTTATTTGTAGCAAACAATTAATTTCTGGTATTGGCTTAATTGTGGTTGCATTAGTTTTTATAGTTTCTAATGTCTTAATCTTGATTAGAAATAACAGAAACTAATTTTCTATCTAGATACTAGAAAAAACACCAGCATTAATAAACTTATTAAAAGCTATTCTCAATACACTTCTCCAAAGTCGAAGCACTCGAATTGACAAGATTTACTATTAAAAATAACTTTAATACTTCCTATTAAACCTAAATACTTTTTTATTCTGTTCTAAATGAAAGAAATGACAGTTTGAATAATGGATAATTTTATATTCATCTTCATAATTAAAACTTGAATCTTCAGCAATATATATAGCATCGCAATCTATATTACCATGAGGAGAAATACGTTTGTAACGATATTCGTTTAGCATTTCCATTTTATAAACTTCATACCAGGCACCAGCTGCAATCCCAGAAAGCCACTGTGCTTTATCATGGAGACCTTCAACTTCTTTAGGAATAAGCGTTCCAACTTTATTAGGTTTGTAATTTTTTAACCTATCTAAAAAACATTTTAGATTTTCACTTTTTTGAGAACCTTTATACTCTACAATCTCACCTTGATCTGAAACTTCAAAAGGATAATCACCACTATTAGCAAGTAAAACATTACCAACTGTACTTGGCGTAAACCATTTCGAGTTCTCTAAAGCTTTTTTAGTTTTTAAATTTGTTAGTGATGCAATTAAACTATCTGTTACAAAACGCGCACAATTACAAGCCTCTTTTTTAAAAGCTGCATAGTAAATAAACTCTTGCTCTTGCATGTTAGTAATATGAGCTCTTGCTTTTTTGTAATTTATAGTATTACAAACTGAAGCCACCAACCTTCCGTCTCCATGTGTTAGTTTAGGGTTTGTAGCAAAGAATTTTAAAATAGCGTCTAGATTTAAAATGTCATCTGCTTTTATCTCAGCTTCAAGCGGAATATGCAATTCGTTATCTGTATGAACTCCACGAACACGTCCATTAGGTTCTGATGTTATATAACGACCAAAATCGTGATATTCTAAAACACCTGTCTCCTTATTTATTAAAACCAATGCAGCATGTCCTGCACGCACACTTGTTTTGCTTCCTACTCCTACAAATCTTAAATAAGGAGAGTACCATTCTTCGGCATGAGAAACAATGGTGTCTGGATAGGCAAGTGTTATTATTATCCCTGTGTTTTCTTCTTGATTATTCATTTACTGTCTCAACAAGATTAAACTTTTTATTCGTTTTTTCTGAAGTATTCAAATTATAAAATTGCATTTCTAAAGCCGTATCTATTTTTTCAATTTGAGTAATACTTGTTGTTTTTACAAAACCACGATCCATAACAACACCAAAGTCTGTATTATCTTTACCTGCCGTTTTATGAAACTCTAAAAGTGAACTTGAAGACAATTCATTTTCAGATTTAAAAGCTTCAAACCAATCCCGTCTTGCTTGTTTTTTATCTTCAGTATATAGAGTAGAAGACGACCATATTTTAGTTTCTAATGGTAACTGTTGAAAATGTTTTTGCTCAGAATCCCAAACCAATTCATAGAATTTTAAATCTGTATTCCAGTCGGCAATTACTATTGTAAATGGCTCTATATCGTTAAAATTATAAGACGCTATAGTTGTATTAATGTTAGTGGCAGTTAACAAATCTGTAACTACAACACCTCTACTTTGTCTGTATTTTGGTTTTCTTTTATGAAGTTTAAAACCACCATTTAACAAACATACTATCCTGTTTTTATTACTTGCTCCAATCCAACTTCCTCCAGATTGCTCATCCTTAGGCATTAATAATTGAGTATTATTAATAGTATAAAATTCTGGAGACTGCGCATTTCTATTTGGTGCTTCGTCTCTATTCGAGGTTAACACAAAATCATTATTTCCTTTGTAAAAAATACTTACTGTACACATAACGTTAATAGTCCAAAAATGGAATGGCAACTTACAAAAAAATAAGATTTCTTTGGCATTTCCTTCAGAAAGAAATACTTAAAAATTTTGTAACTTTGCCCTTTAAATTTGACAACTAAAACTTAATATAAAATGGGAAAAGGATTTTTTAACGTACCAATCGCAGTAAACGAACCTGTAAGAGCTTATGCTCCTGGTTGTGAGTATCGTGAAGCTATTTCTAAAGCTTACAAAGAAATGTACAACAGTACTTTAGATGTGCCAATGTATATTAATGGAAAGGATGTAAAGACTGGAAACACTAAGCCAATGTCTCCTCCACACGATCACAAACATGTTGTTGGACACTACCATTTAGCAGAAAAATCTCACGTTGACGAAGCTATTTCTACAGCTTTAGAAGCAAGAACAAACTGGGCAGAAATGCCTTGGGAACATAGAGCTGGAATATTTTTAAAAGCTGCCGAATTAATTGCAGGACCATACAGAGCTAGAATTAATGCTGCCACGATGATGGCACAATCTAAAACAATACACCAAGCAGAAATTGATGCTTCTTGTGAGCTTATTGATTTTTTACGTTTCAACGTACAGTTCATGACAGACATGTACCATGAACAACCAGAAAGTACAAGTGGAGCTTGGAACCGTGTTGAATACAGACCTCTTGAAGGTTTTGTTTACGCTGTAACTCCATTTAACTTTACTGCTATTGCTGGAAACCTACCTGCTTGTATGGCAATGATGGGAAATGTTGTGGTTTGGAAACCTAGTGATTCTCAAATCTATTCTGCAAAAGTAATTATGGATGTTTTTGATGAAGCTGGTGTACCTCCTGGAGTAATAAATGTTGTTTTTGGAGATCCAGTAATGATTACTGAAACTGTATTAGCAAGTCCAGATTTTTCTGGATTGCACTTTACAGGTTCTACTTATATATTTAAAGAACTTTGGAAACAAATTGGAAACAATATCCATAACTACAAAACATACCCAAAAATTGTTGGAGAAACTGGTGGTAAAGATTTTATTGTTGCCCACAAAACAGCCAATCCTGCACAAGTAGCAACAGCTATTGCACGTGGTTCTTTTGAGTTTCAAGGACAAAAATGTAGTGCTGCTTCTCGTGCTTACGTTTCTAAAAGCATCTGGAAAGATGTTAAAGAACAATTAGTAAGAGATGTAAAATCTTTTAAAATGGGTTCTCCTGCAGATATGGAAAACTTTGTTACTGCAGTAATTCACGAAGGATCTTTTGATAAATTAGCAAAATACATTGACCAAGCGAAAGCCGATAAAAATGCTGAAATTATAGTTGGTGGTGGTCATGATAAAAGTAAAGGTTACTTTATTGAGCCTACTGTTATTGTAACAAACGACCCAAAATACACAACAATGTGTGAAGAATTATTTGGACCAGTAATGACTATTTATGTTTTTGAGGACGAAGACTATTCTAAAACATTAAAAATAGTAGACGAAACTAGTGACTACGCTTTAACTGGAGCTATTTTAGCAAAAGACAGATACGCAGTTGTTGAAGCTACAAAAGCATTACAAAACTGCGCAGGTAACTTCTATATTAACGATAAACCAACTGGTGCTGTTGTAGGCCAACAACCTTTTGGAGGCGCTAGAGGTTCTGGAACTAACGACAAGGCTGGAAGTATATTAAACTTACAACGTTGGGTATCACCAAGAATGATTAAAGAAACATTTGTAACACCAACAGATTACAGATATCCTTTCTTAGGAGAATAATAATTTCTGTTTATAAATATTAAAAACCCAAAGCGAAATGTTTTGGGTTTTTTGGTTTTAAATCCTGTACCTTGTAGTATTACAAATTTTAAAACTTCATGAAACATATTTACTTTATTGCTATTCTTCTACTCTCGTCTTTTGGTTATTCGCAACAATTCCGACCGTTGGATTTTTCTAATTTTAATCAATCTGATTTAAAGACCAATCTTTTTGTTAAAAATGTAAGTCCGTTGTCTTCTATTGCAAAAAATAGCGACACGTATTCAATGCATGGTTTTTTACAACAGTATAAAGAGTTTGCAAATAATGATGCTAATGGATTGTTCGATAACTTTAAAAATCTACAACGCTTTAATCAGCCAATAAATTACTCTAAAACTATTAGCATAGGACTTATGCATGTTGAATACGAAACATTAAACAAAGACAACCTCAACAATAAAGATGTTTCTGTAGATAATAAAAAAGTAAGTAGACTAAATAATAATTATATTTTTAACTATAACACTTCAACACTCATTTCGCCTTTAGCTTCAACAAAAAGAGGATTAGAAACTACTTTTATATTAAATAATGACTTTTATGTGAATAACACAAACACTGAAATTATATCTATTCAAGCCGATTTTAATAATGGCAATGGACTAACTACTTTGCATTTTGACATTCCAGTAAACGCTAATTATATAAATGAAGGCAAAAAGGATATTACTTTTATTATTAAACTATCTAATGGGGAAACTATAACAAGATATTCAAGTATTACAATTGAAGCCACTAGAAAAGATACAGCTTCTAGTAATAAAATGACACCATCTGATATTACATCTTCTATAGTTGCTAATCTATCTACTTATCCTGGAGCAACAACACATGCTGGTTTAGCTGAATACGAAGTCTTTTTAGGAGCAGATAACACCTTAGATAAACCTATTTTTATAATCGATGGTTTCGATCCAAGCGATACTAGAAACATCGCAGGATTATATGGTTTATTAAATTTTGACAATAATGGCACAACTCAAAATCTTGCAGACGAAGTAAGAAACAACGACGATTTCGATGTTATATTAATTAATTTCCCTACTTACTTTGTGCTTTCTAATGGTACACTACAATCTTTAACAAATTCTACAGATGTTAATGGAGATACTGTAATAGATACTTTAGATTATCCTGGCAGTATTTTAGTAGATGGTGGAGCAGATTTTATTGAGCGTAACGCATTTAATGTTGTCGAAATAATAAACCTAATTAACACACAAAAAATAGGCAACCAAGAGAATGTTATTATTGGTCCAAGTATGGGAGGACTTATTACTCGCTATGCCTTAAATTACATGGAAACCAATAATCTTCCTCACGAAACACGTTTGTGGCTATCTTTCGATTCTCCACATTTAGGAGCAAATGTTCCTATTGGTTTTCAGCACTTATTTAACTATTTAGGTTATGGATTAGATACTTGGGCTGGCGATTTTAGTCTTGAAGCTGTGAGACCTATTGTAGATGGCATGTTAAAATCTGCAGCAGCGAGGCAAATGCTTACAGATCATTTTGAGCCTCATTTAGCTAATGGAGAAATTGCAGCGTTTAATACTAATATTTTATTACCAGTAGCTCACCCATATTCTGCAACGTTCTTTAATGATATTAATAGTTTAACGATGTCTGGTTTTCCAGAAACAACAAGAAATGTTTCTTTTATTAATGGTAGCGGAATTGGAAATCCTTATCAAGATAAAAACTTAAACGATTTAGTACCAGGAGACAAAGTTATTGCTGCTTATTTACCTGGAGTCGCTACATGGACAGATGCTTATTTTGATACTTGGTTTACTCCATATGCTGGACAGACAATAAAAATAGACGACATATGGATTGATGCACCTACTCTCTGTTTTTGCGATATTCACGCAGAACCAGATACTAAAGCATTCTCTTATTCTAATGGTATCGATGCAGCTCCTGGTGGTTTATTCGATTTAGGCGCTTTAGCTGCAGGAATGGCTGGAACAGACGATACTATAGATGCTTTTTTTGCAGCTTTAACTACAAACTACTTTAACTTTATTCCAGCTGTAAGCGGAATGGCTTTAAACACAAATTCAAATATAGATTGGTTTCAAAATATTAATTTAGGAACAGGAGATACACCTTGGGATAACACAACAGCCACCAACTCACAAACACCATTTGTAAACTGGTATATGCCAGATAATAACGAGCCACATGTAACGTTAACTCAACAAAACGTTGCCTTCGCTTTAAGTGAAATTATAGAAGGCAATACACTTAGTGTTAGTACTTTTGAAACTGATGTTATTAAAGTAAAAAACAATCCTTTTAATAATGTAGTAACTATTTTAAGCTCTAATACAATTGATAATGCAATAATTACGATAGTAGATCTTACTGGTAAAAAGGTTTACAACTCACAACAAACTATTAATAACGAAACTTCAATTGCATTACAAATAGCTTCTGGCATTTATATATTGACTGTAGAAGCAAAAGACAACTATATATTTAAAACCAAATTGATTAAACAATAACACGTTTAAAACAAATTATAAACAACAAAAAAACGCGAACCAATTGGTTCGCGTTTTTAATAAATAATATTTTAAAAAAGCTATTAGTCGAAATCTTTATTTTCTCCTAAATCAGCCTTTTGAACATTTAATACTTTATTATCTGGTCCAACAACAAAAGCAACTAATTCTAATTTATTAGTGTTCTGAACACTTCCTGGAACCGTTAATGTGTAATTACCTGTAAAAGTACTCCCTGTATCTGTATCTGCAGCAGGAATAACATCACCAAACACATCTGTAAAAACTTCACGTGCTGTATGATTATGAACAAAACCTACAATTGGATTACCAGCTTGATACCAAGGACTAGAAGAATCTCCATTGTAATAATTTACTTGGTTATAAACTAAACCGTTCTCTAATAAGTAAATTACAATTCTGTTAGCTGAACCAACTTTTAAATCATAATGCACTTTTACTTCAGCAGTAATTGTATTACCATTAATAGAAGAGTTTATTGCTAATCCCATATTCTGTCTATTACTTAAATAGCTAATAGGCTGGCTAGTAGATTCATTCCATGTAATTGTTCTATTAACTTTTCCTGTAGGGAAACCATTCACACCAAAAGTACTCTCCATTTGATTTGCATAAGGAAATAACATTTCATTATCATCATGTATTGCAACAGGAATTACATTTGCATTTTGGGCAACTGTATCATCTAAAGCAGTAGCTAATCTTGGGCAGTAACCACACCAAGTACCTGTATAATCTTCTACCATTACTTTAGTTGTATGAGTAGATTCAGCAGCTATTAATTTAACTGTATTTGAAGTTATTGTACTATTATCTGGTAATGTAAAAGTAGCTACTGCATTATATTCGCCTGCACTTGTAAAAGTCGCAGGATTAGTTAACGCTCCTGACTCAGCTGCGTAAGTAACAACTCCAGTTACATTATTACCTAAATCGTCCATTACTGTAAAGGTAGCACTACCTTCATCAAACCAAAAAGCATCTTCATCTGTAGTAAGTGTTATTGCAGTAGGTACAGGAAGATCGTTAACAGTAATTGTAGTCGAACTTGTAAAAGTACCATTGGTAGCCGTTACGTCATAACTTCCTGCTACACCAAATGTATAAGGGTTTGCTATTACAACTCCAGCAAGTGTAAGCGCAGAACTAGATGTTACATCTACTCCTAAGTTGTCAACCACACCAAACGTTACCGCTTCACCAACAAAAGCACTTGATACATTTCCACTAACTGTAATTCCAGTTGCAACAGCAGCAGTTCCACCATCGCCATCACCACCATTTCCGTCATCCGAACTACATGCAAATGCAAAGACCACAAAGGTCAATACTACTAATTCTTTTAAAATACTTTTAATTTTCATTTTGGTATATTTTTTGTTATTAAATGATAAAGAGCCAACCAATTATGACTTTTTAATTGAAGTTCGCAATTTATAACTTATTTACTGAAACATTCAATAAAAAAAACACTAATTTTATCAAATAATTAACAATTCTACAATGAAACATTTTTTTTACTTACTAGTATTTGCAATGAGCTTAAATCTTTCGGCTCAAGAAAATTTACCTACAGCAGAGATTAAAACTTTAGATGGTACGACTACCACTTTACAAGAAATTAGCAAAGACAATAGTTTAATTGTTGTTTCGTTATGGGCAACTTGGTGTGTGCCATGTAAAAACGAATTAGACGCCATTAACGATGTCTATACAGATTGGCAAGACGAAACAGACGTTAAATTGTACGCTGTTTCTGTAGACGATTCTAGAACAGTAAGTCGTGTTAAACCTTTAGTTAACGGAAAAGCTTGGGATTTCGATATTCTATTAGATACTAACAACGATCTAAAAAGAGAGCTAGGAGCTGCAACTGTACCTCTTACGTTAATTATTAAAAACGGGAAAATTGTTTATAGACATTCTGGCTACACTCCAGGAGCCGAAGACATCCTTTTTGAAGAAATAAAAAAACATTCTTAAACCTAACTACCAACCAATTTATATTATGAAAAAAATCGCAGTTTTAATTGTGCTAATACTACCTATGCTTAGTTTTGCACAAGAAACAGACACAAAAGACAATACCATATTTAAACAATTTCTAGATAATCTTTCGGGTAGTTTAGAAACCAATGGACAATGGTACACTAACGATGCTGTTTTAGGTGATTTTGAAGATCCTAATCCTACATTTGACTTAAGAAACGAACACGTTAGGATTAATAGTTATTTACGATTAGACTACAGCTTTTTAGAAAACTTTACCGTTGGCCTTCAGGCAGAAAGCTACGAACCTCTACCACTTATTAACTATTACCCAGAATATAACGATACTAGAATAGCAACGTATTATGCAAATTTTAGAAATAAAAAATTAGATATTACTGCTGGTTATTTTTACGAACAATTTGGTAGCGGATTATTACTTCGTGCTTTTGAAGAAAGACAACTTGGGTTAAATACTGCATTAAGAGGTGGACGTATTAAATACACACCAACAGACTATTTAGACGTTACTGCATTATATGGACAACAACGTGTTGCTTTTGATGTATCTGAAAGTGATATTTTTGGTTTCGATACCAATTTTGATTTCACAAAAGCTTTTGAAATTAAAGGATTAAACCGATTAAGCTTAGGACTAAGTTACGTTGGTAAAAAAGAAGACTTTACGCCTCCTGTTAATGAATCTGATCCAGAATATGAATTTGACACAACAGATTTTCCAGAAATGATAAATTCTTACTCAGCAAGAGTAGATGTTGATTTTGGAAATTTTTACTTTAAAACAGAATATGCATTAAAAGGAGAAGATGTATATTTTATTCCAGAAGGGCAATTAGGGCAAGGAAACGTACAGGAAGGTAAATATTTTGACGGTAATGCACTTCTATTCACCGCTGGTTTTAGCAAAAGAGGATTAGGTATAAGTAATACCTTTAGACGTATGGAAAACATGATTTCTACGGCAGAACGCAATGCTAAAAACATTATTTCTGAAGAGTTTAAATTTAACATGCAAAATTTAAATTACTTACCTACATTAACAAAACAACAAGATTACTCTCTTGCAAACATATACATCTACAATGCTCAACCTGGTTTAATTATAAAAGATTTTGCAGGCCAATCTGGAGAAATAGGAAACTCTTTAGATATCTTTTACAACTTTAAAAAAGGTTCTAAGTTAGGTGGTAAATACGGGACAAAATTTACTATGAATTTTGCGTATTGGGCCTTACTAGATGATGAATTTAACCAGTCTGAATCCACCTATAACGCTGAGTTTTTTAAATTTGGTAACCGCTTAAATAGAGATATTAATTTTGAGATTAGAAAAAAATTAAACAAAAACTGGTCTTCTATTTTTACTTACATTAACACTATCATTGATAAAGGTGTTACTTTAGGAGGACCTTTGGGCACGCAAGGAGATATAAAATCTCAAATTGCTATTGTAGATGTTACACACAAACTTGGTCGTGGAAAATCTGTTAGATTAGAAGGGCAGCATTTATGGACTAAAAAAGACAGAAAAAATTGGGTTGGAGGAACTATTGAATATGTGGCTAGTAATGCACTATCTTTTTATGTTACTGACATATACGACTATGGGAATGACAACGAATTTAGCACCGAAACAAAAGCACATTACTATAATGTTGGAGGTAGTTTTACAAAAGGAGCGACTAGAGTTGCTTTAAACTACGGAAGACAGCGTGGCGGATTACTTTGTGTTGGTGGTGTTTGTAGATTTGTACCAGAGAATACAGGTTTAACACTAAACTTAAACACCTCTTTTTAAGGATTAAAATTATATAAAAAAAGGCTTCCAAACGGAAGCCTTTTTTTATGCTTATTACAAATCGAAACCTAAGCTAATTTGCAATACTCTATTTCTAGGTTTATCTTCGTCGTAAATATCTCCTAAACCAAAATGATATCGTGCAGATAGTCTAACTCCAGAATCTGTTTTAAAACCAGCTCCAACATTTGCTCCATAATCAAACTTATTAGGATCAAGCTCTTGAGAAGCATCAAATAAATTAAAACTGCTATCAAACTCCTCTTTATGAGAAATAGCCAAACCTACTTGTGCTCCAACTTCGAAAAAGAAATTTTGAGTAGGATAAATATTAAATGATAAAGGCATATTTATATAATTCACTTTTTGAGTAAAGGTTGAGTTCTCATTAATTATCTCGTAACCTTGTTGCGAATATTGTAGCTCAATTTGTAACGCTATTGCTTCATTTATAAAAGACTCTCCATAAAACCCAACATTAAATCCATGTCTTTGGCCAGTTTCCGAATCGCTATCAAATTTAACCGAAGCTAAATTATAACCACCTTTAATACCAAAGCTAGAATCCGTTTCAGATGTGCTTTCTTGTGCATTAATACCTATTGATGCTATTAGTAACACTGCTAATACAATTATTTGTTTCTTCATTTTTATATTCATTTTTATTGTTTACTCATTCTTTTAATTTTTATTTCCCTCCATTAGCTTGTAAGTCTGCAATACATTGCGCATCCAATTGTGGTGCTTGACTTTGTCCTACCAAATTATCTAGCCCAGAACCCGTTTCTGAAGCCCAATACATTAAACAACTATCGACATTACAATGTTTCTCATGCTCTGCATCTTCATGCGCAGATTGTAAAGCTGCTCCTAAATTAGTTAAGCCTAGAATATGACCAAACTCATGAGTTATTACTGTTGTTTCTAACACCGTTCTATTAGGCTCGAAGGTACTATTACTTAAATCTTGAATTGTTTCTTGATAAATAACAAACGAGGTGTTTCTATACGCTGTTCCCAGCACCACAGCATTTCCAGAATTGCTAGCCGATGACCCATCTGCAAAAAAGGCCCAAACAGCGATTTCATTTTCTGTATTAAATTTTGTTCTATTAATATCCTCTATACTTCTAATTTCTGCATTTGTATATGGCGCATTTCCTGGAGATGTTATTGCTCTTTTTTCTACACTAATACCATTGGGCTTAAAGGTTCTCGATTCAAGAAAAGACACAAAATTATCCACACTAGATTGCGATGGCTCGAAACCATCAACATAAACTAACTCTACAACCATACTATTAAAAGTAGTACTTGAAAGCAAATCGTTAGATGAAGCTCCTGTTGCTTGCAAGTGAGATGTTGGATCTTCTGTATTATTATTTCCTGTGGTACTGCTACTACTATTATCACTCTCCGTTGTACACGACACAACTAGTATTTGCGCTGTTATAAATAATAAAAAAAAGACTCTTTTCATGCTTAAAATTGTGTTTAAAAAAACTGCCATTTAAAAACAATGACAGTTTAAATATTAAAATAAAAAAAATTGTTATACTACCGCTAATCAACTTAAACAAGTTGTTAAATTTGCCCTAACACAAGAGTTATAGAAGCATCAGTAGTACTTTGCATTGAAATTGTTGTACTATTAAAACTTGTAACTTCCCAATTTTGATTTAGCAGAATAAAACTAGCATTACTAGTGAAATTTAAGTTTAAAAACACTTCGGTTTGCGATGTTACTTCGTAATTACCTTGAACATCTTGAATTAATGGGTTAATGGTGTTTTCTGCGACTACAGTTAAATTACTTGCAAAATCTATAGTAAACTCAGTATATAAATTTGCGGTTTCAACTCCAGAATTAACAAAAGAATCTATTTGAAATAATCCATCGACTAGAATTTGTTCTAAAGTATCTACGGCATTTTCCGTATCTTCTATAGCCTCCTCTTCATCTACACAATCTTGAACACTAGTTTCAAATTCTGCATCGTTTGAGATTACTATGGTAGTTTCACCTGCACCAGTTATAGTAATTGGATAATTAACAGAAAACAACTCATCTTCATTAAGACTATTAATATAATTAAACAACTGCTCTTCACTTTCTATTACTACACTTCCAGTTTGATCTAAGCTTAAATTAAACGTTAATAATGTTATTGGAAAATCTATAATTACACAAGAAATAGCAGCTTCTCCAGCAGCTTCTGCTTGATTACAAGCATCTATAATTGCATTGTATTCTGTTTGATTTGTAATAACAACTTGAGTATAATTATTTAAGGCTACAGTAACAGGAAATTGTAAAACTACTGTATCAATATCTGTATTTAACACTCCTAATATGTCTATAACTTGTTGGTAATCTACTTCACTCGCAATAGCAACCTGTGTACCGTTTACAGTGGCTGTAACTGGCAATAATAACGACGAACATGATGTTCCATCAAGGAAATCGTCAAAAGTTCCATCATACATAGATGCACGCTTTAAATTTGTTGCGGTTTGCGAACTTGCTGTATTTGTATTTGGATGCTCACCAGTTTCCTTATCAATCTCATCTTGACAAGACGTAAAACTTAATAAAACAGTTAGCAGCAATGTTGTTATTAATTCTAAATTTTTCATAATTTAAAAGTTTTAAAATTATTTTCTTTTTGTTGGCGAGTTTTCGCCCAATATATTAATTAAGTTGGCTTCTTTTTAATCTACTCAACTTTTAATCAAAAAATAATGAATTAATAATAATAATTAGAGCACATCCTAAAGAAGAAATTAAAACGATTTTTAAAACAACTTCTATTATTTCTAAAATTTTTATTGATTTCATACACACTTAAGACAATACAAAAATGTTTTACCCTACTTTTGTTAATCCTTTTTATTAAACTAACTTGCTTTCCTATTATCCCAACTAATGAACAATAATAAAAAGCTTTGTGAAGAAGCTTCTTTTAATAACTTTTACTTAGAGCACATACAACATGCTAGTAATTTCGCCTATTATAAATGTGGAGACAAAGATAATGCACTAGATTTGGTTCAAGATGCGTTTTCTAAAATATGGGAAAACTGCTCTAGTATCGATTTTAACAAAGCTAAAACATACCTATTTACTACAGTAAATAATCTATTTTTGAATATAGTTAAGCACGAAAAAGTGGTTATAGAATATGCAAAAACAGCTCCTTATATAGATTTAAATAACGAAAGTCCCGAATATATTTTAGAAGAAGAAGAGTTTAAAAAAAAGCTACAAAATGCTATTTCTTTACTAACAGACAAGCAGAGAGAAGTCTTTTTATTAAATAGAGTTGAGGGAAAAAAGTATAGAGAAATCGCAGAAATGCTAGGTATTACTCAAAAAGCAGTAGAAAAGCGAATGTCTATTGCACTAAGCGTATTAAGAGAAAGAATTGAAAACATATAATTAAGTAGGGTAAAGACTTTATTAATTGTCTTAAGATTGAAGTATTAATAAATGAAAGACGAAGAAAACATACTAAAATGGTTAGATAATGAGCTTTCCAGTGATGAAATTAAAGATTTAAAACAATCTGAAGGTTTTACTGTCATTGATAAAATTGCACATTACAGCTCCCAAATGGAAGCACCAAAAGTTAATGCCGAAGAAGCATTAGCAGCTTTTCGTTCTAAAAACTCAAGTAAAACTAAAGTTATACCTATTAATTTTAAGCGATTATACAAATACGCAGCTCTTTTAGCAATTATGCTATGCGTTACTTATTTTTCGTTTTTTAATAATGAAACCTCCTTTAATACAAATATTGCGCAAACAGAAACCATTATACTTCCAGACAATTCGAAAGTAATACTAAACGCAGTATCTACATTAAGTTATAATAAAAAGGAATGGAAAACCAATAGAAATTTAGATCTTGATGGAGAAGCCTATTTTAAAGTAAATAAAGGTGAAACATTTACTGTAAATACAGATGCTGGAAAAATACAAGTTTTAGGCACACAGTTTAATGTAAAAGAACGCAACAACTATTTTGAAGTACAATGTTACGAAGGCTTAGTTGCTGTAACTTATAATAACAAAACTATTAAACTATCTAAAGGAAAAGCTTTTAGAGTTATCAATGGAAAGGAGCAATTAGTAGAGGATATTAATAGCCTTAATCCTTCTTGGCTGCAACAAGAATCTTCTTTTGTTAAAGTACCATTAAAGCATGTTATCGAAGAATTAGAAAATCATTACGATATTAAAATAATATCTAAAGGTATTGACACTAAAAAACTATTTACAGGAACGTTTACTTACAATAACAAAGACATTGCCTTACAAGCTGTTACAATTCCTTTAAAACTTAGCTATAAAACCGAAGGAAGCATAATTACGTTCTATAAATATGAAAAATAAAAATTATTTATTTTGTCTATTTATTCTTATTTTCAATCTATGTTTTAGTCAAGTTATAACAGAAAAAATACCACTTGCTGAATTTTTAAAAGCTACAGAAACTAAATTCGATGTTAAGTTTTCATACGCTTCAGAAGATGTTTCTAATATAAAAATTAAAACACCCAATAGCGATTTAAATATAGAACAGACTTTAACCTACCTAAACAACAACACACTTTTAAACTTTAAAGCGCTAGACAAACGATACATTACCGTTTCAGTTATAGAAAAGCTTATTACAATTTGTGGTTTTGTTTATAGCGAAAACAACTCACCTTTAATTGGAGCTTCAATTATAATAAATAATACACAAAGAGGAACAACTACAAATGCTACTGGAGAATTTAAATTAAATGAGGTCCCTATAAATGCAATTATAACAATCTCTTTTCTAGGTTACGAAAATCAAGAATTCATTGCTAATCAACTGTTTTCAAACGAGAGTAATTGTACTAAGGTTGAGCTCTTAGAAAGTAATTTTCAGCTAAATCAAGTTTACATTACTAAATTTTTAACTACAGGTTTACAAAAACGCTTAGATGGAAGCACTGTATTAAACACAGAACAATTTGGAATTCTTCCTGGTTTAATAGAACCAGACATACTACAATCTATACAAGCGCTTCCTGGAGTAGAAAGCATAGACGAAAGTATAGCGAACATTAACGTTAGAGGTGGTTCTAACGATGAAAATTTAATGCTTTGGGATGATATAAAAATGTATCATTCTGGACATTTTTTTGGTTTAATTTCGGCTTACAATCCTAATTTAACCAATAAAGTAATTGTAAGTAAAAATGGAACAAGCAGTCAATATAGCGATGGTGTTTCTAGTACAATTAACATGTCTACAAAAAATGAGTTAAACAACTCTTTTTCTGGAGGAATAGGAATTAACCTTATAAGTGGTGATGCCTATTTAGAAATTCCAATTACTAAAAAACTAGAGCTTCATGTTTCTGGAAGACGCTCGTTTACAGATGTATTATCTACACCAACGTATAATAATTATTTTAGCCGAAGCTTTCAGGATAGCGATGTAAACAATACGCTGTCTAATGATATTAGTTCCTCTTCAGATTTTTCTTTTTACGATTACTCTGCAAAATTGTTATTCGATTTAAACGATAAACACACCTTTAGAACTAATGTAATTTACATTAATAACAATTTAGATTATTCTGAAACCAATACGAGTTCTAATGAAGACACTACCACAAAGACAACTAACTTATCGCAAGAAAACTTAGGTTTTGGCGGACAATGGAAAGCCAATTGGAATTCTAAATTTAGCACAAAACTATTGGCCTACTATTCTAAGTATAGTGTAAATGCTTCAGATTTTAGAGTAGAAACAAATCAATTATTATTACAAGGTAACGAAGTTTTAGAAACAGGAATAAAACTAAACAGTTTTTACAATTTAAATTCTAACTTAACTATTTTAGCTGGTTATCAATTTAACGAAACTGGTATTTTAAATAGTACAAGCGTTTCTCTTCCCGCCTTCGATCGTGAGAAAAAAGATGTTTTACTAAACCATGCTGTATATGCCGAAGTGGAGTACAACAAAGGCAACACCTACTTAAGAGGAGGAGTTAGAGCAACGTATTTTCAAAAATTTAACAAACAACTTTTAGAGCCACGAATAAATTTTAAGCAAAAACTATTTAAACAACTAGCGATTAAAATTGAAGGAGAATTTAAAAACCAATCTGCCACTCAAAAAATAGATTTTCAAGACAATTTTCTAGGTGTAGAAAATAGACGTTGGATCTTAGCAAACGAAAAAGACATTCCAATAACCACGAGTAAGCAAGCTTCTTTTGGACTCGAATTTAAACAAAACAATTTAAATATTGAAACGACTAGTTTTTATAAGTTAGTTTCAGATATTACGGCTGGAAATCAAGGGTTTTACAACAATTTTCAATACCTAAATGCAACCGGAAATTACACTGCAAAAGGTGTTGAGTTTCTAATTAATAAAACAACCAATAAATTTAGTACTTGGCTAAGTTATACTTACAGTATAAATGATTACGAATTTGAGAGCTTTACACCTTCAAAGTTTCCTAATAATATAGATATAAGACACTCTGCTACTTTAGCCTTTAATTACAGTTTTTTAGAAAATTTAAAAATATCTGTTGGTGCTTTATGGCGTTCTGGACAACCTTACACAAAACCTCTTAAAGGTAATGAAACGGTACAAAATGGTAGCCAAACATTTGTAAACTACGATTTACCTAACAATGAAAACCTTGAAGATTTTATGCGCTTAGACACTTCTGTTAGTTACTCGTTTAAGTTTTCTAACAATACAAAAGGAACATTTAATATAGGCGTAAGAAATGTAACCAATCAAGACAACACTATTAATCGTTATTTTGATGTAGACCCAAACGATTCAGAAAAGACAATTCAAATAGATAATAAGTCTTTAAAAATTACTCCAAACGCTAGTTTCAGAATTAGATTTTAAGTTAGAAATAAAAACCAAAACTACCTGTAATACCAAATTTTCTTGCCTCAGGATTAAGTACTGGATCTAAGTAGTTTCCTCTAAAGTTAAAGTCTATTCTAAAGACTTTAAAAATATTTCCAACACCAACACTGTATTCGTAATACGCTTCCTTATTTGGTGCAACATACGTTAAACCAGAAGCATTAATATCTCTATTTTTTTGAGACACATTACCCATTACACCTCTAAAACCAACTATTGCTCTAAGGTTGTATTTTTTAAGAAAAGGAATTCTTGAAAATAAGCGTCCGTTAAAATTATGTTCTACATGAAGTGTTGCGTACTCATCTGTTACAAACTCGTAATAATCTAAATTAGAGAATGTATTATAGATAGAGAAATAACTCTGATTTCCAGGCACAACACTCATTAAACCCAAAGGAATATCTCCATACGTTTTACCAACCTCTACACTTGTTGTTAAACGACCAAATCCTCCTAAAGCCCATGGTTGATAATACGAAAATTGCAGTTTCTGATATTCGAAATCGCTATTAAACAAACTTGGATCTCCAACTGTAACTTGCGCAAAAAGTCTTGCAAAATCATCATTCTTATTTCTTCGTTCCACTCCAAAACCTGTCATTTGTCGTTTTGGAAAATAAGACAAAGATAAAGCAGACTCATATTGTTTAATTTCCGATTTTGTTTCTGTTTGCGAAGCATCAGTATAGTAATCTAAACTAAAAGTTGATGAAGCAGATTCTAATGTTTTATAAGTTCCGCTTAAGCGTGTTACAAAATTTCTAAGTGGCTCTGCTTCTATTGCAACTGTTGTTAAATTAACATTGGTTAACTTATCGTTAGTTCCAGTGCCAACAACAGATGAAGATGCTAAACTTCTACCTAAAACATCGGTAGAACTCGTTAAACTAGCTCCTATTTGCTCTACATCTCTTCTATTTCCTCCAGAAAGAATCAATCGGCTTTTTTTATCCACTAGCCATTTTCCAGAAATACCATATTTAAATTTATCGTCTTTAAAACCATAAGCTAGAAATCCTTCTAAACGCCACAAATCGTTTTGCCCAAAATAAGTTCTTCCTCCTCCACGCAATCTAACACCTTCAACATCATTATATCCAAAGGTTGAAAAAATAGGTCCATAATCGAGATTCAATTCATCGAACTCTATATAGCCTGAAGCTAGAATACTTCCTAAATTATAGAGTCGTTTAAATTTTTTAGTTTGTTTTAAAGAGTCTAGCATTATGTAAACTCCTTTTTCATCTTTACTTAAAGTTTCCATTCTGTTTTTATCCCAAAATGCTTCATCTTGATTGTATAAATCTTCATCAAAACTGTATATTTTCTCTTTATAGAACTTAGGGTCTTTCTTCTCGTTAAACTTATAGTTGTTATACAAAGTTGTACGCTTACCATATATACCTTGAGATTTTTCCTTTTTATTAAAAGCAAAATCAGACATAAAATAATCACGCTTAATTAAGAAAGTAGAATCGTTTAAAACATCGAATTCTTGTTCAATATAAATCTCTTTTACCCAGTTAATATTTGCGCTTTTAGAGGCTTGTAGATTAATATTCTTTATTGCAAATGTAGTATCAGCAACCCAAAAATCTCCTTTAAAGGTCAATTCGTTTTTACGTCTTGGATAATAAATAATATTGTAGCACCATTTGTTATCTATAAAAGAACTATCGGCTAAAACATAGTTATACGTCTGGATTCCTGTTCTAGAAATGGGACTTGTAAAACTCTTATCGAAGAACTTTAAATAGTTATCGTAAACATCGTATTCGCTATACAAATCGTCTACAAAGTCTATTATAATCTGGTTATTACTAAAACCAGAGTTTTTATTCCCTTTTAAAATCTCGCGTTTTTCTTTAATAATATTGTCTCCATAAACCTCAGCCGAAGACTCATTAATAAACATTGGTAAATACGTTTTACCAGTTACTTTAGAAGTATCTACTTGCTCGAAAACAAACTCCATGCCTCGAAATAATTTACTTTTAATAGTAGCACTATCTATTGTATTTAAATCGAATTCTACTTTTTCGTATTTATCGTATTGATACTGTTTGTATTGCTTTAAACCATTACTTCTTTTATTAGCCCAAATTTTACGTAAAATATCTATTGCAGGATTATTTTTTTTAGGTTGCTTTCCAGACACAAGCACAACTTCTTGTAGTGTTGCTGCATCTTCTTGCAAAGTAATATCAAACTTATAATTAACCTTTTCTGTTAGTTTTACTGTTTGCGTTTGAAAACCTATAAAAGAATACACAATAGTCTCGTGCGTTTCATCATCTTCTATGTAATAGGTACCATTCTCATCTGTAATTGTACCAATACTTGTACCTTCAAAATAAATATTAACATAAGGAACTGGTAAATTAGTATCGTCGTAAACATGACCACTAACCTTAGTTTGCGCTAAAGCAGAAAGACTTCCGAAGCATAATAACAAGAATAAATATTTCATTTTCATGTGTCAATTTTTATTGTTTTTTAATGGACGTATGCAACATTTATATAAACATATCTTTAATAACGAATTATAGATATGAATGTTTTACAAGAACAGAATATAAACAAACAAACTTCATCAACAATTGTGCTAATGAAGTTTGATATAAAACTATTTTTATTTTTTCTATTTGTACATCACCTTTTTAACAGCTTTAATTACCTCTGTATAATCTGGTAACCATTCTGCTAATAATACTGGAGAATATGGTGCAGGCGTATCTGCTGTATTAATTTTTACCACTGGAGCATCTAAATAATCGAAAGCTTCAGACTGAACAATATATGTAATCTCTGTAGAAACGTTACCAAAAGGCCAAGCTTCTTCTAAAACAACTAAACGATTAGTTTTCTTTACAGATTTTAAAATTGCTTCTTTATCTAAAGGTCTTACTGTACGCAAATCTATAATTTCACAAGAAATACCATCTTTTGCTAACTCGTCTGCAGCTTTATATGCTTCTTTTATAATTTTACCAAAAGACACTATAGTTACATCTGTACCTTCTCTTTTTATTTCGGCAACACCTAATGGTATTGTATATTCTCCTTCTGGCACTTCGCCTTTATCACCATACATTTGTTCACTCTCCATAAAAATAACTGGATCGTCATCACGAATTGCAGATTTTAAAAGCCCTTTTGCATCGTAAGGGTTAGATGGCACAACAACTTTTAAACCTGGAGTGTTAGCGAACCAGCTCTCGAAAGCCTGAGAATGCGTTGCTCCTAATTGCCCAGCAGATCCAGTTGGACCTCTAAAAACAATTGGGCACTTAAGCTGTCCACCAGACATTTGTCTAATTTTAGCAGCATTATTTATAATTTGATCTATACCAACTAAAGAGAAGTTAAAGGTCATGTATTCTACAATTGGTCTATTTCCTGTCATGGTAGAACCAATAGCAATACCTGCAAAACCAAGTTCTGCAATTGGTGTATCTATAACACGCTTTGCACCAAATTCTTCTAACATACCTTTAGATGCTTTATAAGCACCATTATATTCTGCTACTTCTTCTCCCATTAAGTAAATGCTTTCATCTCTGCGCATTTCTTCACTCATGGCCTCACATATAGCTTCTCTAAATTGAATTGTTTTCATATTACTTTATAAAATTGAAAAACAAAAATAAGGATAACTCTAAACTAATAATACAGTTTTTATTTAAAATTTATTATGCACGCATAGTACTTTTTCAGAATAAAATAATTATCTTCGTATCCTGAAAAACTGAAGCATTTAACGATAACGATTGAGTAGAGGGCTTCACAAACAAAATAGTCTTAATTTAATTATAATAAATATGAAAATATTAGTGTGTATAAGTCACGTTCCTGACACTACATCGAAAATTAATTTTACTGATGGTGATTCAAAATTCGACACAAACGGTGTTCAATATGTAATAAACCCTAACGATGAGTTTGGTTTAACACGTGCCATGTGGTTTAAAGAAAAGCAAGGTGCAAGTGTAGATGTTGTAAATGTTGGTGGTGCAGAAACTGAACCTACTTTACGTAAAGCTTTAGCTATTGGTGCAGATTCTGCAATTAGAGTTAACACAGAAGCTAAAGATGGTTTTCAAGTTGCTAAAGAATTAGCTAAAGTGGTAAAAGATGGTGGTTACGATTTAGTAATTGCTGGTCGTGAATCTATTGATTATAATGGAGGAATGGTTCCAGGAATGTTAGCTGAATTAACAGGTGCAAATTTTGTTACCAACTGTATTAACCTAGAGGTTGAAGGCACAAACGCTACAGCTACTAGAGAGATTGATGGTGGCAAAGAAACTGTTGCAACAAGTTTACCGTTGGTTATTGGTGGACAAAAAGGTTTAGTTGAAGAAAGTGATTTACGAATTCCTAATATGAGAGGTATTATGATGGCACGTAAAAAACCTTTAAATGTTGTTGATGCAGCTAATGCTGAACCAGAAACAGCTTCAATTAAATTTGAAAAACCAGCACCTAAAGGAGCAGTTACTTTAGTAGATGCAGGAAACTTAGATGAGTTAGTGAACTTACTTCATAACGAAGCAAAAGTTATATAGTTCCTCCCTTAATCTCTCCAAAGGAGGGAAACTGAGTTGGAAAACAAGAAAATAATATTAACGTTTCAAGCCCTTTCCTTTGGAAAGGGTTGGGATAGGAAAAAAAATAGATTTATATGTCAGTTTTAGTATATACAGAATCAGAAAATGGAAAATTTAAGAAAACAGCCTTAGAGGTTGCTTCTTATGCCAAAGCAGTTGCTACTCAATTAGGGACTACTGTTACAGCTGTAACAGTTAATGCAGCAGACACAAGTGAATTAGCAAACTACGGAGTAGACAAAATATTGAATGTTACAAATTCTGCTTTAGAAAAATTTAGTGCAAAATCTTATGCAGCAGTTATAAAACAAGCAGCAGAAAAAGAAGGCGCAAAAGTAGTTGTGGTTAGCCAAAGTGCAGATAGCAAATATTTAGCACCTCTATTAGCAGTAGGATTAGATGCAGGTTATGCTTCTAATGTTATGGAAGCACCATCAAGTACTTCTCCTTTTACAGTAAAACGTACGGCTTTTACAAACAAAGCCTTTAATATTACAACTATTAATACAGATGTAAAAGTAGTAGGCCTTTCTAACAATTCTTTTGGATTAGTTGAAAGTAGCGCAAGTGCAACATCTGAAGACTTCGCTCCTACACTTCCAGAAGCTGGAGTAACAGTACAGTCTGTAGATAAAGCTACAGATACAGTAACCATTGCTGATGCAGAAATAGTAGTTTCGGCAGGTCGTGGATTAAAAGGTCCAGAAAACTGGGGAATGATAGAAGAATTAGCAGGAGTTCTTGGAGCTGCAACTGCTTGTTCTAAACCTGTTAGTGATTTAGGATGGAGACCACACAGCGAACACGTTGGGCAAACAGGAAAACCAGTAGCTGCAAATTTATATATTGCAATTGGTATTTCAGGAGCCATTCAACATTTAGCAGGAATTAACGCAAGTAAAGTAAAAGTTGTTATTAATACAGATCCAGAAGCACCTTTCTTTAAGGCTGCAGATTATGGTGTTGTTGGTGATGCTTTTGAAGTTGTACCTGCACTTATTGAAAAATTAAAAGCATTTAAAGCGGCAAACGCTTAATTTTTTATAAATTGTGCTCGTAAAAAAGCGGTTTAAATTCTATTTTACAATTTAAACCGCTTTTTTTTGATTAAAATATTTATGAGTTTAGTTAGACTAAAGATAAAAGGAATATCGTACAGCCAGACACAAAATGGCGCGTACGCTTTAATATTAAATGAGGTAGATGGCGAACGCAAACTACCAATAGTAATTGGTGCCTTCGAAGCTCAATCTATTGCGATAGCTCTTGAAAAAGAAATTCGTCCACCACGACCACTTACTCACGATTTATTTAAAAATTTTGCCGATAGGTTTGATATTGTCGTAAAACAAGTTATCATCCACAAACTAGTAGATGGTGTTTTCTATTCGAGCCTTATTTGTGAACGTGATAAAATTGAAGAAATAATTGATGCAAGAACTAGCGATGCAATAGCATTAGCGCTACGTTTTAAAGCACCAATATTTACTTACAAAAACATCTTAGACAAAGCTGGAATCTATTTAAAAGTAGACCCAAATAAAGATGAAGAAGATGAAGACAGTATTTTAATTGAAGACATTATAAATGAAGAACTAGAGCTTGTTGATACAGACGATTACAACTCACACTCTTTAGAAGAATTAAATAATTTACTAGACGAAGCTGTAGAAAATGAAGACTACGAAACTGCAGCAAAAATTCGTGACGAGATTTCTAAACGCTAACCTTATGATTAAAAATTTACTACTAGCTATCGCAGCTATTTTTTTTGGAATAACTACCGTTTTTGGACAAGACTTAGAAAAAAAATGGATATCTCAATCTCCTACAAGTAATTTTAAAAACTTAGAACTTAATGCAGGTGAATTTGCTTTTACTGGAGATTCTATTCAAGCTGTAAAAGGAGACTATATATATCAAAATAATTTACTGGTATTTTACCATAATGATACTTCTAATTCTATTAGACATTATAAAATAACAGAACTCACAGATTCTACTTTAGTAATTAAGAATAAGAATAACGTCTATAATTACACATCACCAACCACTATTACAGAAGAGAATGTTGCAGTTGTAGACGCTACAAAACCAGAAAGGGGCTCAATAATACCTAGTCAAGGTTTTTCTCTTGGAAGTCTATGGCGTGGTGTTTTAGGAATGATTACACTTTTATTTGTTGCCTTCTTATTTAGTAGTAACCGTAAAGGCATCAATTGGAAAACTGTTGGTTTAGGCTTAGTGCTTCAATTAATAATAGCCATAGGTGTTTTAAAAGTTAGTTTTGTAAAAACAATATTCGAATTTATAGGTAAAGGTTTTATAGAACTATTAAGCTACACACAAGCAGGAAGTGAGTTCTTATTTGGCGGCATGTTAGATGTTACTTCTTTTGGGTTTATTTTCGCTTTTCAAGTACTACCTACAATTATATTCTTTTCAGCTTTAACTTCTGTATTATTTTATTTAGGGATTATTCAAAAAGTAGTAAAACTAATGGGATTATTACTAACTAAAGTATTAGGTATTTCTGGAGCAGAAAGCTTGAGTGTCGCTGGAAACATCTTTTTAGGGCAAACTGAAGCACCACTTTTAATAAAGGCGTATTTAGAAAAAATGAATAAGTCCGAAATACTCTTAGTCATGATTGGTGGTATGGCAACCGTAGCTGGAGCTGTATTAGCAGCATATATTGGGTTTTTAGGAGGTGAAGACGAAGCATTACAACTTTTTTACGCTAAGCATTTATTAGCAGCATCTGTAATGGCTGCACCTGGTGCAATTGTTATCTCTAAAATATTATTTCCTCAAACTGAAGAAGTAAATACAGATGTAAAAGTATCTCAAGAAAAAATTGGCTCTAATATACTTGAAGCCATTGCTAACGGAACAACAGAAGGTTTAAGGCTTGCTGTAAATGTTGGTGCAATGCTACTAGTTTTTGTTGCTTTTATAGCAATGATTAATGGCGTTTTAGGAGGAATTGCAGGATTTAATGGTTTTGCAATTGAAGCATTAAATATCGATTGGCATTTTACTTCCTTGAACGAAGTTATAGCAGCAAACACGCCTTACAATAGTTTATCATTAGAATTTATTCTAGGTTACATTTTCGCACCATTAATGTGGTTAATAGGTGTTGCAAAAGAAGACATGGCTTTAATGGGTCAGCTTTTAGGTATTAAATTAGCTGCAAGTGAGTTTATAGGATACATACAGTTAGCAGAACTTAAAAATGTAGCAAACGCTACACACCTAACTTACGAGAAATCTGTAATCATGGCAACTTATATGTTATGCGGTTTTGCAAACTTTGCCTCAATAGGAATTCAAATTGGTGGTATTGGTTCTTTAGCTCCTGGACAACGTAAACAATTGTCTAAGTTCGGAATGAAAGCCTTAATTGGAGGAACAATTGCTTCATTAATTTCGGCTACTATTGCTGGAATGATAATTGGCTAGTGGCGAATCGCCACGGATAAATTTTAATATAAATAAGAGCTTCAATTCAACATAGTTTTGTCATTCAGAGCACAGCGAAGAATATCAATTCATTAATATTATAGTTAATTAAAAAAGATTCCCACTTTCGTGGGAAGTGAACATGAAACAATACCACGAGCTAGTAAAACACGTTTTAGAAAACGGAAACGAAAAAGGAGATAGAACAGGAACAGGAACAAAAAGTGTTTTTGGTTACCAATTACGTTTCGATTTAAGTGAAGGTTTCCCAATGGTTACCACAAAAAAATTACATTTAAAATCTATTATTTACGAACTACTATGGTTTTTAAAAGGAGATACTAATATTGACTACTTAACCGAAAACGGTGTTAAAATATGGAATTCTTGGGCAGATAAAAATGGAGACTTAGGTCCTGTTTATGGTCATCAATGGCGTAATTGGAATAGTGACGAAGTAGATCAAATAACAGAAGTTATAGAGACTTTAAAAAACAATCCAAATAGTCGTAGAATGTTGGTTTCTGCATGGAATCCTTCAGTATTACCAGACACTTCAAAATCTTTCGATGAGAATGTAGCTAATGGAAAAGCGGCTTTACCGCCTTGCCATGCGTTCTTTCAGTTTTATGTAGCAAATGGGAAATTATCTTGCCAATTATACCAACGTAGTGCAGATATCTTCTTAGGCGTACCTTTTAACATTGCTTCTTACGCTTTGTTTACCATGATGATGGCTCAGGTTTGTGGATACGAAGCTGGTGAGTTTATACACACATTTGGAGATGCTCATATTTATAATAACCATAAAGAACAATTAGAATTACAATTGTCTCGAGATTGCAGACCATTACCAAAAATGAAACTAAATCCAGAGATTAAAGATATCTTCGATTTTAAATTTGAAGATTTTACTTTGGAAGATTACAATCCACATCCACATATTAAAGGAGCTGTGGCTATTTAAATTAAAACGATGAAAAACCTATTTTTAATAAGCCTTCTAATATTTACTTTAACCATTCATTCGCAAGATAATAATTATGAAATCAGAAAATCATTTGTAATTTTTGAAGGTTGTGATGATGTTGAAAACAATGAGCTTTGTTATGAAATGAAACTTCAAGATTTTATAGTAAATACACTTGATAGAAAATCCGTTGAAGATTTCATTACTACAAGTAAAAGAGACACAATCTCTGTATTCACTTCAATTAGATATGACGATTTTGGAGAAACCATTCGAAGTCGTACTCAGAAAAATAGTATAATTTATGGTTTAGATTTAAAAATTTATGAGCTTATTCATGAAAAGTTGCCTAAAGTGAAACCTGCTGTTGATTCTTCTGGGAATACTATTATGATGACTATTAAAAAAAGATTATTTTTCAAACTAGACAGAACTAATAATAAATTAATTCCAATATATGGTTATCGTTCAGATGAAGTCAGTTTTGCCATAATAGAGAATGTACCAATTTATCCTGGTTGTGATGAAAAACTTTCTAGATCGAAACTCAGAAGATGTATGAGTAGTAAAATTAGCGCACATATAGGCTCTGAATTTAACCTTGGTTTAGCAACCAAACTAAATTTACCAACAGGTTATGTTAGAATTCATGCTACATTTAAAATTGACAAAAATGGAAAGGCTATTGAAATCCAAGCAAGAGCTTCACATCCTGAACTCAAAAAAGAGGCAGAACGCGTTCTCGCGTTGCTTCCAAAAATGATAAAACCAGGAATACATAAAGGGCAACCTGTTGTAGTATC